>NZ_SOKV02000032.1:0-37776 GCF_004407025.1 Paracoccus sp. DMF | reverse complement strand
TCTGGCTCTAAAGTTAATGAGTCTGGAGCCTAGGCCGCGCCTTCGGGTTGTGTCCGGCCGCCGGGCTGGTTAACCAATCCTGCCCGGAGCCAGCCCGCTTCCGCCAGTCCGGCGACCGAAGCAACGGAGGCCAAGATGACCCGAATTCCCCGCCGCAGCGTGATCGCCGGCGCCCTTGCCGCCGCGCTTGCCATCGGCACGGCGCGGGCGCAGGACCGGCGCCCGCGCGGCCAGCAGCCGGCCGAGCGCATCGTCGATCCCCGCGCCACCCGGTTCGAAATCGGCCCCGCGGGCAAGCCCTGGCGCATCTTCCTGGGCCTGCCCGCCGTGCCGCCGCCCGCCGCCGGCTATTCCGCCATCCTGGCGCTGGACGGCAACGCCAGTTTCCCCGCCCTGTGGCATCTGCGCGAGCAGACGGCCCCGCATGAGCCGGTGATGCTGGTCGGCATCGGCTATCCGGTCGAGACCCGCAACGACACCACCCGGCGCTGGTTCGACCTGACCTCGCCCGGCAAGGCGCCGGTGCCGCCGCAACCCGGCCTGCGCGGCCCGGGCGAGCGGCCGACCGGCGGGCAGGA
Source organism: Paracoccus sp. DMF (assembly GCF_004407025.1). Taxonomy (NCBI): domain Bacteria; kingdom Pseudomonadati; phylum Pseudomonadota; class Alphaproteobacteria; order Rhodobacterales; family Paracoccaceae; genus Paracoccus; species Paracoccus sp. DMF. The sequence continues at coordinate 37,198 of NZ_SOKV02000032.1, read as the reverse complement.
CGCCTTCCTCGCCCTGATCGCAGACGACCTGCTGCCGCGCCTCCGGCGCGACCACCTGGTCGATCTTTCGGCGCTGACGCTCTTCGGCCATTCGCTGGGCGGGCTCTTCGTGCTGCACACGCTCTTCACCCGGCCGGGGCTTTTCGCGCGCTATGCCGCGGCCGATCCCTCGACCTGGTGGAACGCCGGCGAGCCCCTGCGCGAGGCGGCGGCCTTTCGCGGCGGCGTGCTGGCGGCGGGCGGCCGGCTCGACCCGGCGCGGCCGCTGCTGGTCGCCAACTCCGGCGACCGCCGCCCGCCGATCCTCGACGCGCTCGCCGATCTGCCGGGGCTCGAACTGATCCACCGCCCGCATCCGGACGAAACCCACGGCTCGGTGATCCGTCCCGCCGCGGCCGAGGCCCTGGCGCTGCATCTCGGCCGCCTGACCCCCTGACGGCCTATGCCCTGTGTACGCACGGTGTACGCCCCGTGCACGGCTGTCACAGCGAAAATCCCAGCATTTGCTGGGATTCCGGCAACCGGGCAGCGCCCTCGTGCACCGCGCAACGCACGCTGCCGTTGCGCCACGAAAAAGGCCGGGCAAAATGCCCGGCCCAAATCTGCGAAACTTTGTGATCACACTTCCGGCACCAGTACCTCGCGCTTGCCCACATGGTTCGCCGGGCTGACCACGCCCTGCTCCTCCATTTGCTCGACCAGCCGCGCCGCCTTGTTGTAGCCGATGGCGAGCTTGCGCTGGATATAGCTCGTCGAGCACTTGCGGTCCTTGGCGACGATGGCCACGGCCATGTCGTAAAGCTCGGCATCGCCGCCCTCGCCAGTGGACAGCCCCAGCACCATGTCGATGCTGTCGGCGCGCTCCTCGTCCGGTCCCTCGACCACGCCCGACATATAGCTGGGCGGGCCGAAGCTCTTGAGATGATTGACGACTTCCTCGACCTCCTCGTCGCTGACAAAGGGGCCGTGCACGCGGGTGATCTTGGACCCGCCGGCCATGTAAAGCATGTCGCCCTGGCCCAGCAGCTGCTCGGCGCCTTGCTCGCCCAGGATGGTGCGGCTGTCGATCTTGGACGTGACCTGGAAGGAAATCCGGGTCGGGAAGTTCGCCTTGATCGTGCCTGTGATCACATCGACCGAAGGCCGCTGCGTCGCCATGATCAGGTGGATGCCGCTGGCCCGCGCCATCTGCGCCAGCCGCTGGATGCAGGCCTCGATCTCTTTCCCCGCCACCATCATCAGGTCGGCCATTTCGTCAACGATCACAACGATATAGGGGAAGGTCTCGGGCAGGAATTCCTCGGTCTCGAACACCGGCTCGCCGGTATCCTCGTCGAAGCCGGTCTGCACGGTGCGCTTGAACAGCTCGCCCTTGTCCAGCGCCTCGCGCACGCGGCCATTGTAGCCCTCGATGTTGCGAACGCCCATCTTGGACATCTTGCGATAGCGTTCCTCCATCTCGCCCACGACCCATTTCAGCGCGACGACCGCCTTCTTGGGATCGGTGACGACCGGGCTCAGCAGATGCGGAATCCCATCGTAAACAGACAGTTCCAGCATCTTGGGGTCGATCATGATCAGCCGGCATTCCTCGGGCGAGAGCTTGTAGAGCAGGCTCAGGATCATGGTGTTGATCGCGACCGACTTGCCCGAGCCGGTGGTCCCGGCGATCAGCAGATGCGGCATCTTGGCCAGGTTCGCCACCACCGGCCCGCCGCCGATGTCCTTGCCCAGTGCCAGCGGCAGCGGCTGGGTGCCGTCGCCATAGGCCTTGGAGGCAAGGATCTCGCGCAGAACGACCTTTTCGCGCCGCGCATTCGGCAGCTCGATGCCGATGACGCTGCGCCCCGGCACGGTCGAGACCCGCGCCGACAGCGCCGACATGGACCGCGCGATGTCGTCGGCGAGGCCGATCACCCGGCTCGCCTTCAGCCCCGGCGCCGGCTCCAGTTCGTAAAGCGTCACCACCGGACCCGGCCGCACCTCGGTCACCTGGCCCTTGACGCCGTAATCGTCCAGCACCGCCTCCAGCATGCGGGCGTTTTCCATCAGCGCCTCCTGGCTCAGCTGATGGCGCTGCACGGTTTCTGCCGCGGCCAGCAACGACAGCGGCGGATTCTCATAGGGATTCGAGACCTCGTCGAAACGCATCGAGGGCTCGGCCTCGGCCAGCGCCTGGCGCGACGGGGCAGGCCTCTTCGGCGGCACCACCACGCGCGGCGTCTCGGCGCCGAAGGGGGTGGCGGTGGCCGGCTCGGGCAGGTCGTCGTCCTCGGCGCTCAGCGGCGGCTCGGCGCGGGGCAGGGACGCCCGGGCGCCGGTCAGCCGCGCGGTCACGGCCGACAGCAGCGAGGCCTTGCCCTCGTTGCGGCTGCGGATCGCGTCGCTGATGCGGGCGCTGATCTCCTCGGCCGGCGGCGGCTCGTCGTCCTCGGCATAATGGGTCTCGGGCTCGATCAGCTCGGATTCCGGCGCGAAATCATCGCGATAGGGCGCGATATGCGGCGCCGGCACGGGAATGGCCGGCCGCACGGCAGCCGCCTGCGGCAGCGCGGCCGCGCCGGCGCGGCTGACGCGGTCGCGCCGCGCCTCGGCGCGGGTCTTGATCTGCTGCGCCGCGCCCGAGGACAGCCGCGCGCCGCGATCCACCGCATGCAGCGCCAGGATGCGCGCGGTCGAAAGCCCCTCGCGCAGGAAATGCCCGATGACTGTCAGCTCCTTGCGGTCGAAGCCCAGCACGAAGGCCAGGAAGGCCGCGGCGCCGGCGGCGGTCAGCAGCGCCAGCACCTTGATGGCGATCGAGGCCTTCATCGGCATCGCGGACAGCATGCCGCCCATCAGCATGTCGCCCAGGTGCCCGCCCAGGCCGAAGCTTTGCGTCCAGCCCACGGGCGGCGTCAGCGAGGTGGCATAGATCGAGACCAGCACCATGGCGATGGGCAGGAAGATGCCGCGCATCAGCCGCTCTTCGCCCCGGTGCAGCATCAGCCGCAAGCCCCAGGCCACGGCGCCGACGACCAGCACCCAGGTGCCATAACCGGTAATCATGAACAGCGCCGAGGCGACATAGGCGCCGAAGCGGCCCAGGTAGTTCTGCGCCGGCTGGTCGGTCGCCGACATGAAGCTGGGATCGTCGGGCGAATAGCTGAGCAGCATCATCGCGATCAGCACGCCCAGGATCACCAGGCCCGCGCCCAGCAATTCCTTGCCGCGCCGCTCCAGCGCGGCCTGCGTGCTTTGGTCAAACAGCGGATCGCGGTGTTTCGCCTGCCAGCTCGCCATGCGTCAACCCCCTTGATACAGACAATTTTTCAGGCGGTTCAGCGCCGCCTCGGTCTGGTCGGCCGCAGCCACCAGCGCGACGCGGATGAAGTTCCGCCCCGGATTTCCGCCCGCGCCGTCCCGCGCCAGATAGGCGCCGGGCAGGACCTGGATGCCGGCCTCGGCCCAAAGCTTCCTGGCCGCATCCTCGCTGTCGCCGACGCTTTCAGGCACCGGCAGCCACAGGAAGAAGCCGCCTGCGACCGGCTGATAGCCCGGCACATTGCCCAGCACCCGGTCGGCGATGGCGTATTTCTGCTGATAGAGCGCGCGGCTTTCGTCGACATGGCTCTCGTCGCCCCAGGCGGCGGCGCTGACGCGCTGCAACGGCAGCGGCAGCGGTGCGCCGGCATAGCTGCGCAGCCGGCGCATCTGGGCGATCTGCCCCGCGCCGCCGGCGGCAAAGCCCGAGCGCAGCCCCGGCAGGTTCGAGCGTTTCGACAGCGAGTTGAACATCACCACCCGGTCGGCCAGCCCCATGCGCGTGGCCACGGCCAGCGCGCCGGGCGGCGGGGCGTCGCGCCAGATCTCGGAATAGCATTCGTCGGAAAACACCAGGAAATCATGGCGATCCGCCAGCGCGATCAGGTCTTCCAGGTAATCCTCGCCGGCGATGGCGCCCTGCGGATTGGCGGGCGAGCACAGATAGGCGATGGTCGTGCGGTCGAGCACCTCGGCGGGCAGGTCGGCGAAACGCGGCATGTGGCCGGTCGCGGCGGTGGCCGGCACGAACACCGGCTCGGCACCGACGGCGGCGGCGGCGACGGCATAGACCTGGTAGAACGGATTCGGGATCAGAATCGCCGGGCGCTGGCCGTTCTTCGTTTCGGGCGACAGGGCGAGGCCGGCATTGAACAGCCCCTCGCGCGTGCCGTTCAGCGCCATGATCCGCTCGGGCGCCACCTCCAGCCCGTGCCGGCGTGCAAGCCAGCCCGAGATCGCCGCCAGCAGTTCCGGCGTGCCTTCGTTCGCGGGGTATTTGCCGAAGTCCGCCAAGCTGTCCTGCAGGATCGGCCCGACGAAAGCGGGCATGTCGTGGCGCGGCTCGCCGATGGTCAGGATCAGGGGATCGCCGCCGGGTTCGATCCCGGCGAGCAGTTTCCGCAGGCGCGGAAACGCATAATCCGGCAGGTTCGAGAACCGCTCGGGTATTGCCATGACTGCCTCTCTCGTCGGGGTCGTTGCGCCCCGTTTGCCGCAAGACTACCGGCATTCCCCGGATGCGTCCAGAGTTTCGCGGGCCAAGCCCGGGGGTTTTGCCCGGATTTGCCCGGAAAATCCGGGTCGCTAGCGCAGCGCGGCCTCGGCGGCGCTGGCCGCGACCAAGAGCGCGCGGTCGCCCCCCGCCCGGCCCATCAGCATGATGCCGCAGGCGTGATGGCCGGTGGGCAGGCTGATTGCCGGCAGGCCCAGCAGGTTGCCGATCCGGGTGTTGCGCAGCGTCAGCAGGTTTTCGCGCGCGAAGAACTCGGGCTCGGACAGCAGCCGGTCCACCGCCGGCGGCAGAATCGGCGCGGTGGGCAGGACCACGGCGTCGAAGCCGGCGACCAGCCGCTGCCAGTCTGCGCGAAGGCGGTGCAGCTCTTCCCAGCCGGCGACGTAATCGGCGGCCAGCACGTCTTTGCCGCCGCGGAACCGTTCCAGGATCGGCGGATACATCAGCTCGGGCGCGTCCTCGATCTGGTCGCGCCAGATGCCATAGGCTTCGGGCGCGAACAGCGTGGGCGACAGCGCCATGGCCTCGGCCACGCAGGGCGGCGCGGCATGGGTGATGCGCATGCCCGCGGCGGCAAGGCGGCGCAGCGCGTCCTCGAATCCCGCGACCGGCCCTTCGCGCGCGTCGTCGAAGGGCACGCCCTCCAGCACCATCAGCCGCAGGCCGCGCGGCGGCTCGGTCAGGTCGGGGGCGGGCTCGCCGCGCAGGACGGCGAAAAGCTCGGCGCAATCCTCGACCGTGCGGGCGATGGGGCCGGCGACGTCGAATTGCCGGCACAGCGGCAGCACGCCGTCCGAGCGCACCGCGCCGGTGGTCGGCTTGAAGCCCACCAGCCCGTTCCAGGCCGCCGGCACCCGGATCGAGCCGCCGGTGTCGCTGCCGATGGCCGCCGCCGCCAGCCCCAGCGCCACCGAGACCGCCGCCCCCGCGCTGGAGCCGCCCGGTGCCAGCGCGGGGTCGATGCTGTTCGGCGGCGTCGCCGTCATCGGGTTCACGCCCAGCCCGGAAAAGGCCAGCTCGGTCATGTGGGTCTTGCCCAGGCAGACCAGCCCGTCCAGCGTGGCGCCGGCCAGGATGGCAGCGTCGCGTTCGGGGGTGCGGCCCGCGAGCAGGCGCGAGCCGGCCTCGGTCGCGGTGCCGGCGCTGTCGATATTGTCCTTCCAGCTGATCGCCACGCCGTCCAAGAGCCCGCGCCGCAGCCCGGCGCGGGCACGGTCATGGGCGGCGACGGCCTCGGCCCGGGCACGTTCGGGGGTCAGCCGGGCATAGATCCGGCGGCCATAGGGATGGCGGCCGGCGGCATCGAGATAGGCTTCGACCTGCCCCAGCGGGCTGATGAGCCCGGCCAGGATCGCCCGCCCCTGTTCCGCCGCCGATGCCTTGAGCCAGTCCATGCCGTTACCCCTGAAAAACCTGTTTGCAATATCGCACACGCTAGCCCGGCAAGGGGTTTGCCGCAATGCCGCAGGCATGGGCGCAATGACCGATGGACATTGCCCGGCCAAGCAGCATTATGCGCGCCATGACGACGGATTTCGACATCGTGATCGCCGGCGGCGGGCTGAACGGCCCGGCCCTGGCGCTGGCCCTGGCCGATGCCGGGCTCAGCGTGGCCGTGGCCGATGCACGGCCCGCCGAGGCCCGCGCCGGCGACGCCTTCGACGGCCGGGCCTATGCGCTGGCGCTGGCCTCGCAGCGGCTGCTGGCGGCGCTGGGGCTGTGGCCGGAGCTGGCCCGCCATGCGCAGGAGATCCGCAGGGTCGAGGCGACGCAGGGCGTTCCGGGCAGTGGTCCCGGCCCCTTCGGCCTGCATTTCGACGGCGCCGAGATCGAGGAAGGCCGCCTGGGCTATATGCTTGAAGACAGGTTCCTTTATCGCGCCCTGCTGGCGGCGATGGCGGGGCGGGTCACGCATCTGCCGGGCGTTTCGGTGACCGGCCAGCAGCCCGAGGCGGCGGCGATCCGCAGCACGCTGTCGGATGGGCGCGTGCTGGTCTCGCGCCTACTGGTGGGCGCCGACGGCCGGCAATCCGGCGTGGCGCGGCGGGCCGGGATCAAGCGGCTGGGCCGCGACTATGGCCAGATCGCGCTGGTCGCGGCGGTCGATCACGACCTGCCGCACCAGGGCACCGCGCATCAGTTCTTCATGCCCGGCGGGCCGCTGGCGATCCTGCCGCTGCCCGGCAACCGCAGCTCGATCGTCTGGTCCGAGCCCGAGGCCAGCGCCCGCGAGATCATGGCGCTGCCCGACGCACAATTCCTTGAGGTGCTGCGGCCGCGCTTCGGCGATTTCCTGGGCGAGATCCGGCTGGCCGGTCCCCGATTCTGCTATCCGCTGAACCTGACCCTGGCCGAGCGCTATGTCGCGCCCCGTGTCGCGCTGGTCGGCGACGCGGCGCATGGCGTGCATCCGGTGGCCGGGCAGGGACTGAACCTGGGGCTGCGCGACGTGGCCGCCCTGGCCGAGGTGCTGGTCGCCGCCCGCCGCCGCGGCGAGGATATCGGCACCGACCCGGTGCTGGCGCGCTATCAGGACTGGCGCCGGCCCGACGCGACGCTGCTGGCCTTGGGCATGGACGGGGTGAACACCCTGTTTTCGAATGGCAATCCGCTGCTGCGGGCGGCGCGGGAAATCGGCATGGGGCTGGTCGATGCGCTGCCGCCCTTGCGGCGCGGCTTCATGCGCCAGGCGGCGGGCCTGTCGCTGGAGCCGATGCCGCGCCTGCTGACCGGGCGGCCGCTTTAGGGAACGCTCACGCCGGCGTCAGCGTTGGGCCGGGCGCGCATCCGGCGATCGTGATGTGCAAGTCCTTGGAGAACCGCTATCATCCCCGGCATGAAACTGAAATCGCTCGCCCTCGCGCCCGTCCTTGCCCTTGCCATGGCCTTCCCCGCCATGGCCGAGAAGATCCCGCTGAACGAGATCTCGCGCTATCTCAATGGCCTGAAGACCGCCATGTCGGACTTCACCCAGGTCAATGCCGATGGCAGCATCACCACCGGGACGGTCTATATCCAGCGCCCGAACCGGGTGCGCTTCGAATACAAGGGCGACCGCACGCTGGTGCTGGCCTCGGCCGGGCAGGTCGCGGTCTTCGACGGCAAGTCGCGCGGCGGGCCGCAGCAATATCCGCTGTCGAAGACGCCGCTGTCGCTGATCCTGGCGCCGAACATCAACTTGGGCCAGGCCCGCATGGTCACCGGCTATAGCGAGAAAGAGAACAGCACCGTGGTTACCGCGCAGGACCCGCAGCACCCGGAATACGGCAATATCCAGATGGTGTTCACCGCCAACCCGACGCAGCTGCGGCAATGGGTGGTCACCGACCAGGCCGGCAAGCGCACCACGGTGATCCTGGGCGACATGAAGACCGGCGTGTCCTTTAAGCCCTCGACCTTCGCCATCGAGAACGAGATCGCCCGCCGCCGCTAGGGCGGGCGACCCGGATCAGCGGCAGGTCGCCAGTTGCATCCGGTAAAGCTCGGACCGGGCCTGGACCTTGCCCGCGACGCTGACCAGCCAGGGCTTGCCGCGATGCGAGCCGTTGGCGAAGCCGTTCCGTCCCTCGTGATAGGCCAGGTATTGCGCGCCGGCATCCTGTTTCGAGACGCCCAGCCGCTTGGCCGTGCCGTCCATGTACCAGCCCATGAAATCGGTCGCGTCCCTGATATTGTCGCGCCGCGCGCCGCGGTTGCCGGTTTCCTTGCGGTATTCGTCCCAGGTGCCGTCCAGCGCCTGGCTATAGCCATAGGCCGAGCTCTGCCGCCCCATCGGGATGATTCCCAGCGCATAGCGATGCGGGGTGCGGGCATCGCCGATGAATTTCGATTCCTGGTGGATCGTCGCCATCTGCACGTTGATCGGAACGCCCCAGCGCCGCTCGGTCTGCTTCATGGCGCGCATATAGGCCGGACGCTCGCTGGCGAGCAGGCAGGCGTTTTCCAGATTGCGCGGTGCCTTGTAGTTCCCGCCGCCCCCGCACGAGGCGACCAGCCCGACGATGGCGAGCTTGAGAAACCTGTTCATACTGCCCTCATGTTTTTTGCGGCCAGCATAAGCGGATTCGCGGCGGGCGCGCAAATGACAAAGCCGCGCGCGGCCTAGCTGGGCAGGACCGAGACCGATTTCACGATGGCATGGCAGGCAAGCCCGGGCTGCAATTCCAAGGCCTTGACCGAGCGTTCGGTGACCTGCGCAAGCATCCGCTCATCGCCCGCGGCCAGCTGCACCAGCCCGCCGTCGATGCGCGTCACCCGCACCGGCAGCACGTTCAGCGCCGAGAGCCCCTGCGGCACATGCCGCGACAGGATCACCTCATGCGCCAGGATTCGCAGCCGCATCTCGGGGCCCTGCGGCAGCGGGCCGGGCAGCAGCATCGGCCCGGCGGCGGTGGCGACGCGGATCATGCCGTCCGGCTCGGTCCCTTCGACGCGGGCCCGGATCAGGGCGCCGGCCTCGCGCGCGCCCAGGCGCGGCGCCAGCGTGGGATCGGCCAGGATCCCGGCCAGCGGCCCGGCGTGGCTGACCCGGCCGCGATCCATCAGCACCACGGTATTGGCCAGCCGCAGCACCTCGGGCACCGAATGGCTGACGTAAAGCATCGGCAGCCGGATCTCGTCCCGCAGCCGTTCCAGCCAGGGCATGATCTCGGCCTTGCGGGCATCGTCCAGCGCGGCCAGCGGCTCGTCCATGACCAGAAGCGCCGGGTCAGACAGCAGGGCGCGACCGATGGCGGTGCGTTGGCGCTCGCCCCCCGACAACGTGGCGGGACGGCGTTTCAGCAGGGGCGCCAGCGCCAGCATCTCGACAATGCGGTCGAAGTCGGGCGCTGCGCCGCGCCGCCAGCGCGCGGGATAGCGCAGGTTCGCGGCAACCGTCAGATGCGGGAAAAGCCGCGCGTCCTGAAACACATAGCCGATGCGCCGCGCCTGCGGCGGCAGGTCGGTCGTGGCGTCGTAAAGCACCCGGCCGTCCAGCGCGATGCGCCCCGAAGCGGGCCGCAGCAGCCCGGCGACGGCATTGACGGTCGAGGTCTTGCCGCAACCGGACGGCCCGAACAGCGCCGTCACCCCGACCGGCGCCTGAAAGGCCACCTCCAGCGCCAGCCCAGGAAAGTCGCGGCGGAAATCGACCTGAAGCATCAGCGCGCCCCGGCGATGCGCGCGGCCATGCGTCGCGCCAGCCATTCCGAGACCAGCACCGCCGCCATGGCGATCACCACCGAGACCACGACCAGCCGCAACGCCGCCGCGTCGCCGGTCGGCGTCTGCAGCAGCGCATAGATGGCCGAGGGCAGCGTTTGGGTCTGGCCCGGGATATTGCTGACGAAGGTGATGGTGGCGCCGAATTCGCCCATCGCCTTGGCAAAGCCCAGCGTGGCGCCCGCCAGGATGGCGGGCAGGATCAGCGGCAGGGTCACGGTCAGGAAGATCCAGGCCCGCGGCGCGCCCAGGGTGGCGGCCGCCTGTTCCAGCTTGGGGTCCACCGCCTCGAACCCCAGCCGGATGGCGCGCACGACCAGCGGAAAGCTCATGATGCCGCAGGCCAGCGCGGCGCCGGTCCAGCGAAAGGCAAAGACGATGCCCAGGGGCTTCAGCAGGCTGCCGATCGGGCCCTGGGTGCCGAAACTGACCAGCAGCAGATAGCCGGTGACCACCGGCGGCAGGATCAGCGGCAGGTGCACGAGGCCGCTGAGCAGCCCGTGTCCCGGAAACCGGCACCGGGCCAGCAGCCAGGCGACGGCCACGGCAAGGGGCAGGCTGGCGAGCGTCGCGACGCTGGCCACCCGCAGGGACAGGCGCACGGCCTGCCATTCCTGAGGGCCAAGCCAGTCGGTCGGATTCATGGCGTGACGGTAAAGCCTTGCGATTCAAAGATCGACCTTGCCGGCTCTTGCGACAGGCTGTCAAGGAAGGCGCTCGCCTGCGGCGTGTCGGCCGATTTGGTCACGGCGGCGGGATAGGTGATCTTTTCGTGGCTGTCCTCGGGGAAGGTTGCAATGACGCCCACGCCCTTTTCGGCCACGGCGTCGCTGCCATAGACGATGCCCAGCGGCGCCTCTCCGGTCGCGACCAGCTTCAGGGCGGCGCGGACGTTGTCGGCCTGGGCGACCTGGCCCTCGACCTTGTCCCACAGGCCCAGCTTGGTCAGCGCCTCCTTGCCATATTGCCCGGCGGGCACGGAATCGACCAGTGCCATGGCCAGCTTGCGCTCGCCCAGCAGCGCCGGCAGTTCGGTCACCGGTGCCGCGGCGGGCGTGCCGGTGCCGACCAGGACCAGCGTGTTGCCCAGTAGGTCCTTGCGCGTGGCGGCGTCGATGTCGCCCGAATCCTGCACCGCATCCATCCATTCCGTCGAGGCCGAGATGAACAGGTCGGCCGGCGCGCCCTGCTGGATCTGCTTGGCCAGCTGCGAACTGCCGGCATAAGAGATCACCACGGTGTCGTCCTTGTTGCTTTCCTGCCATTGCGCGGCAATGCCGTCCAGCGCGTCCTTCAGGCTGGCGGCGGCGAAGATGGTGATCTCGTCGGCATGGGCAGCGGGGGCCAGCGCGACCAGCGCGGCGGCAATCAGGGGCAGGCGCATGGAAAGCTCCGTTCAATGTGTCCGAATGGACATAACCGCCGCCCGCCGGCGCTGGCAACCGTTATTTACGCCGGAACAGAACGCTGCCCGGCGCGCAGCCGCGCCAGCGCCTCGGCGCCCTGGTCGCGCAGCAGCATCTCCAGCGCCCGGTAGTCGGCCAGCACCGCGCGCCCGCGCGCGGTCAGTTGCGCGCCGCCGCCCTTGGCGCCGCCCCGGCTGCTGTCGACCAGCGGCGCGTCGAAATGACCGTTCATCTCTTCGACCAGCGACCAGGCGCGGCGATAGCTCATCTTCATCCGCCGCCCGGCGGCCGAGATCGAGCCCTCCTCGTCGATGAATTGCAAGAGATCGGCCTTGCCGCGCCCGAAGGTCAGGCCGGAGTCGAAATGCAGGCGGAGGCTCAGCCGGGGATCGTCGCTCATGCCCGCATCTTGCCCGGATTCCGCCCCGTCGCAAGAGCATCGGGCTTTCCAAGGCCCCGGGGCGTGGCTACGAATGACAGGGATCGCGCAGCCAAGAGGGAAATCATGTCCGAGGACGAAATCGTCATCCTGTCGGGGGCCCGCACGGCCATCGGCACCTTCGGCGGCAGCCTGGCGGGCGTGCCGCCGATCCAGCTGGCCGCCACCGTGACCCGTGCCGCCATCGAGCGCGCCGGCCTGGGCGCGGACCGCATCGGCACCGTGGTCTTCGGCCATGTGCTGAACACCGAGCCGCGCGACATGTATCTGTCCCGCGTCGCGATGCTCGAGGCCGGGGTGCCGGACACGACGCCGGCGATGAACGTGAACCGGCTTTGCGGCTCGGGCGCGCAGGCCATCGTCTCGGCCACGCAGGCGCTGATGCTGGGCGATGCCGATTTCGCCGTCGCGGGCGGCGCGGAATCGATGAGCCGGGCGCCCTATGCGGTGCCGGCGGCCCGGTTCGGCGCCAAGATGGGCGACGTGCAGATGCTGGACATGATGGTCGGCGCGCTGACCTGCCCGATGGGCACCGGCCATATGGGCGTCACCGCCGAGAATGTCGCGCGCGAGCATGACATCTCGCGCCAGGCGCAGGACGCCTTCGCGCTGGAAAGCCAGCGCCGCGCCGCGCATGCCATCGCGCAGGGCTGGTTCAAGGAGCAGATCGTCCCGGTCGAGATCAAGACCCGCAAGGGCGTGGTGGCCTTCGACACCGACGAGCATCCCAAGGCCACCGACCTGGAAAAGCTCGCGGCGCTGAAGACCGTGTTCCAGAAGGACGGCACGGTTACGGCGGGCAATGCCTCGGGCATCAACGACGGTGCGGCGGCGCTGGTGCTGGCCCGGGCCGATGCGGCCAAGGCGGCCGGTGCGACGCCGCTGTTCCGCGTGCTGGGCTATGCGGTCGCGGGCGTGCGCCCCGAGGTCATGGGCATCGGCCCGGTGCCCGCGGTCCAGGCGCTGCTGCAACGCACCGGCCTGAAGGCCGGCGATTTCGACGTGATCGAATCGAACGAGGCTTTCGCGGCGCAGGCGCTGGCGGTGAACAAGGGCCTGGGCTTCGACCCCGCCCGGGTGAACCCGAACGGCGGCGCCATCGCGCTCGGCCATCCCGTCGGTGCCACCGGCGCCATCGTCACCGTCAAGGCGATGTATGAACTGCTGCGAACCGGCGGTCGCAAGGCGCTGATCACCATGTGCATCGGCGGCGGCCAGGGCATTGCGCTGGCGATCGAGCGGATCTGACATGCCGCGGGAGTATTTGGAAAACGGTGAAAGGACAGGGGAAGGCGCCCCGTTTCACCGTTTGACAAATACTCCCGCACCATCCCGGCGGGGCGCAGCGGCTGCTTTCGCTCGCCGCGTCGCCGGACGAAGCGGGAGGGCTGCGTGATGTCCAAGACCCCGATCCATGCCTGCCAGGTCTGCGGCAGGCCGAAGGATGCCAGCGATCTTGCCGAGGCGGCGGACCTGCGGCCGGCCCTGTCGCGGCTGGTCCGCGAGGACGTGCGGGATTGGGACGAGGGCAGGCGGATCTGCACCGATTGCCTGCAGAAATACCGCCAGCTTTACCTGACGCAGCTTCTGGCCGATGAAACCGGAGAACTGGGCGAACTCGAGGCCGAGGTGGCGCAGGTGCTGTCGCGCGGCACGCTGCTCACGCCCTCGACGGCGCCGGTCGAGCGGGACCGCGCGCTGCGCTTCGGCGAGCGCATGGCCGATCGCGTCGCCGATTGGGGCGGCTCCTGGAGCTTCATCCTGATCTTCGTCGCGGTGCTGGCGCTGTGGATGGCGGGCAATGTGTCGGGGTTGCTGTTCGGATCCTTCGATCCCTATCCCTTCATCCTGCTGAACCTGGTGCTGTCCTGCATCGCCGCGTTGCAGGCACCGATCATCATGATGAGCCAGCGCCGGCAAGAGGCGCAGGATCGCCGCCGGGCCGAGAGCGATTATCAGATCAACCTGAAAGCCGAACTGGAATTACGCCAGCTGCATGAGAAGATCGACCACCAGCTGACACATCAATGGCGGCGCCTGCTGGAGATCCAGCGCATCCAGGTCGATCTGCTGCACGAGATGCGGCGCGCGCAGCAATAGCGACCCGGACGAGGGCGGGCGAGAGCTGCGCAAAGCCGGCCGATGCGCGGCGGTTGCGGGCGAAAGCGAAGCCTGCCGGCAAGAAACGGCCGCGTTCAACATCGGGGCATGGCCCGTCAGGTCGGCGTCGCGCATCCCGCGTGCGATATGGCCTGCGTCCCGGCGCAGGATGCCCGCGCCGCTACGCCACCCGCCACGATGAAGCGAACACCACCGCCACGACCTAAACCTGCCGGAATCGGGCCTGTCTTGGCGTGCGGCTTCGAATGGGGAACGAGCCGTTCCGTGGGAACGGCTCGCGAGATCCACGGAGATGGTCCGGTTAGGGTTGGTGCCCACCGTCCCAGCCAGGGTTCACGACCCTTGGGGCTGCCCTCAGGCCAGATCCCTCCTGACTGTCCCGACACCTCTCTCCAATATCACTCTCGACACTGGACCACCTCCTTTCAATAAGTTGCCTTATAAGGTCAGCCTGACACAAAATCATGACCAGTCAATGAATTTGCGCGCGCCTCTGGATCAAATTTCCGACGATGATGCGGAAGGGGACAAGGGCAAGAACTGCCTGCGCCAGCTTCACCAGCCAGTCCGCCGTTGCCAGCGAAATCCACAGCGGCAGAACCGGACCCAGGCCCAGCAGCGCAACCGGTTCATTTGCCCATGAAACATCGTCCGCCGGGAAAACCGCGCTCAGCGGGGCCGAGAAGGCGATGCTGAAGAAGATGGCAGTATCGACCACCGAACCGACCAGGCTGGCGGCCAAAGGTGGCAACCACCAGTTGTATTTCCGCAACTGGTTGAAAACCGTTATGTCCATCAACTGGGCAAAAAGGAAGGCCGCGCCCGAGGCGACGGCGATGCGCAACGTAGTCTTGTCCATGCCGGCCGCGACCAGCGAGCACAGCACGCCGGTGATGAAGCCGGCGAACACCACCTTGCGGGCGGCCGTCGGGCCGTAGACCCGGTTCATGATGTCGGTGACCAGGAAGGCGACCGGATAGGTCAGCGCCCCCCAGGTCAGCCAGGCGCCCAGCAGGTGCTGGACCAGGATGTTCGAGGCCACGACGGTGATGGCCATGGCGATGACGCCGGGAAGAAGGCGGGGCATGTCGGTGATCCGTTTTGACAAGGTAGCGGAGACTCGGCCCTTGCGGGCATGGCCGATTAAGGCCGCGGGCGCCTGCTGTCAACGCTTTCCGGCGCTGCGCCGCCCGGCCGGCTTATTCCGTGACCCGATATTCGACCAGTTCGGTGCGCTGGAACCAGTTGAAATTGTTGTCCGCGATCAGGGTCAGCCGGATGCCGGTGCCATCGTCCCAGACCGAAATCCCTTCCAGGTTGTCATATTGCAGCGGCCGGCTTTCCAGCAGCACGCGCTCATTCAGGGCGCCCTGTTCGGTCAGGTCGAAGCGGCGCACGCGGGCGCGAAAGCCCAGCAAGCCCTTGAAATCGCGTTCGAGCAGGTAGAACCGGCCGTCTGGCCCGACATCCGCCCCGACCGCCAGCCAGTCGCCCGAGCGCGGGATCGCGAAGGGCTGGTCCCATTTGCCGTCGCGCCAGCGCCAGACCGGGAATGGCCGCGTCAGCTGGCCCGAACGCTCCGACAGGGTCAAAAGCGTGCCGTCGGGCAGGATCGCCAGCGCCTCCAGCGAGGAGTTGCGCTGCATCGCCTTGAACTCGGGTGGGCGGGGCAGGGGCTGGGCCGGGCTGTCGGGCGTGTCGTAGCGGGCGACGCGGGTCAGCCCCTCGAAGCTGATCCAGATCGTGCCGTCCGGGGCGACGGCCAGCCCCTCGCTGTCGCCCTGCCAGCCGGGTTTCAGCGGTTTGCCGGAACTGTCGCGCAGCCGGGCGCGGCCGGCGGGCTCCAGCCCGCGGATGCGGCCCTCGGCGTCGCGCTCGACGCTGCCCCAGCGGATCGAGGCGCGATCCGACAGCGCGGTGAAGCGGCCGCCGTCGGCGCTGATCTCGATGCCGGAAAAGCCGCCGAACTGCTCGTCTGGCAGGCTCCAGACATAGGTCGCGACGTAATCGACACGCGGCCCGGCCGAGGGGGCCGGGTCGGCGGCGCAGGCGGCGCCGGCGGACAGCAGCAGGGCAGAGAGCGCCAGTCGGCGCAGGCGCCGGAACCGTCCTTCGCCTGCTGCCCGGCTTAGCGGGCGGTGGCGACGACCTGGCATTGGCGGGGCATCTCGCTGAGCCGGAAGCTGCGGGGGTGGCGATAGTTCGGGTCGGGCGGCACCGGCTTGACGCGGCTGGGGTCGATGCGGTTCCGGATCCACTCGGCGGCCTCGGCGCAGCCGTCGCCGGGCGGAGGCGCGTCCTGCTGCTGGCAGGCCGAGCCGGCCGGGCAGGTCATCCGGACGTGGAAGTGATAGTCGTGGCCGCCGATCGGGCGGACCTTGCGCAGCCAGCTGCGGTCGCCGGTCGCGGCCTGGCACATGGCGACCTTGGCGACCGGGTCGATGAAGATGCGCTCGACCCGCGGGTCGCGGGCGGCGGCGCGGATGATCGCCATATGCGAGCCGCTCCACAATGCCGAGGGCGCGGTGCCGGCCTTGTTCACCACCGATTGCGAGGAAATCTTTTCCCGCTGCGCCGGGGTCAGCCGCAGGCTTTGCGGCGGCAGCAGCCAGATGTCGGCGTCGAGCCCCATCTGGTGGCTGGCGTGGCCGGTGACCATCGGGCCGCCGCGCGGCTGGCTCATGTCGCCGATGTAAAGCCCCGGCCAGCCGGCCTGACGCGCGGCGCCCGACAGGCCGATCAGGAAGCTGACCAGCTCGGGGTGGCCCCAGTTGCGGTTGCGCGACAGCCGCATCGCCTGCCAGGTCGGGCCGCTTTCCGGCAATTGCACCGCGCCCGAGACGCAACCCTTGGAATAGAAGCCCAGGGCGACCGGGGCGCCGCCGGTCGGGCCTCGGGCGCCGCCGAACACGTCCTTGGCGAGCGGATCGGCAGCCGAAGGCTGGGCCATGGCAAGCGCAGCCAGCGCCAGCACGGCGGCGGTCAGGGTTTTGCGGATCACGGCTCGGCCTCTCCTTCTGTTTGGACCCAACCTAGCAGAATGAGCGAAAGAAGGAACATCACGATGAGCGGAGAGATGCCGAGCCGCTGATTGCCGCTGAGATCGGTCGCGACCGCGATCAGCAGCGGCGCCAGAAAGGCGGTGGCCTTGCCGGAAAGCGCATAAAGACCAAAGGCTTCCGTCGCCCGCGCCGGCGTGGTGTGGCGCACCATCATCGTGCGGCTGGCCGATTGCAGCGCACCGCCCGCGCCGCCGATCAGCACGCCGCACAGAAAGAACAGCCCGTCCGGCAGGCGCGAGCCGGGCGCCAGGGGCAGGCCCAGGACGCTGTCCCGGCTCATGCCGGTGACCAGGATGCAGACCCCGGTCAGCACCAGCGTGCAGGCGATGATGACCGGCCTTGGCCCCCAGCGCCGGTCGGCGCGGCCGCCGATCCAGCTGATGACGGCGGCCGAGACCGCGCTGACCACGCCGAAGACTCCGGCCAGGAACACCGGCCAGCCCAGCACCGTGCCGGCATAGACCCCGCCGAAGCCGTAAAGCGCGTTGAGCGCGTCGCGCGAAAACATCGAGGACGCGAGCCAGGCTGCCAGCGAGCGGCGATAGCGCAGGCTGGCCAGCAAGCGCCCCAGCGCCGCCATGGCCGCGCCCAGCCGGACCGGGCGGCGGGGTCCTGGCGTTTCCGGCACCCACAGCGCGAAGGGGATCATGAAGACCAGATACCACAGCGCCGTGAACGGCCCCGCGGCCCGCGTGCCCTCGCGCAGGGCCGGGTCCAGTCCCAGCACTGGCGGGATGCCCAGAAGCGTGCGGCCGGTCTGCGCGTTCTCGGCCAGAAGCAGCAGCACCAGCGCCAGCGCGACCACGCCGCCCAGGTAGCCGAAGGCGAAGCCCGAGCCCGAGACCCGGCCGATCTCGTCCCGCGGCGCCAGGCCCGGCAGCAGGGCATTGGTGAAGATGGTGGCGAATTCCATGCCGATCAGGCCGATGCCAAAGCTGACGACCGCAAGATGCAGGCCGGGCTGGTCGGGCATCAGGAACCACAGCCCCCAGGATCCCGCCAGGTAAAGCGCCGAAAAGGCCCAGACCCAGACCAGCCGGCGGCCGCTGTTGTCGGCGATGGCGCCCAGCACCGGCGCCAGAAGCGCGATGATGACGCCGCAGATGCCCAGCCCGTAACCCCAGAGCGCCTGCGCCGCTGCGCCGGCTTCCTCGACGCTCATGCCTTGGGCGGTGTAATGGGCGCGGGCGACCTCGGCGTAATAGACCGGGAAGATGAAGGTGGTCAGCAGCGTCGCGAAGGGCTGGCTGGCCCAGTCGAAGAACCACCAGCCCCAGATGCGTTTGCGTTCCATGCCCATCCCCTGCCTTGCGGGCGCATAAGGCCCAAGCGCGGTCAGGCTGGCAAGTCACCATTGCGGTCTGCGGCGGCGATTTCCGGCAGGGCGGGCGGCCAGGGCCGCTGCGCATCCGCCGCGATCCAGGACGCGACCCAATCCGGCAGCGCCGGGCTTTCGGCCTCGCGCCCGGCGGCCTGCATCAGCCGCGCCGGCGCAACGATGCCTTGGGCCGAGGTGATGGCGCCGCGCAGCAGCATGTGGTTGCAGCACTCGCCCCGGTGCCACATGCTTTGCTCCATGTAAAGGAAACGCGCGTCCCAGCCCAGGGTGCGCGAGACCATGGTGAAGCGCTGGAACCCCTTGATCCGGCGGCGATAGCGCACCGAGTTCCCGGCCACGGTGATGCCCCAGCCGTTTTCCCGCATGGTGTCGATGATCCCGGTCCGGACCGCCATCGGCAGCCGGCCGAGATCGTAGAGCGTCAGCGTGCGGCCATTGTTCAACTCGATCCAGGGGTCCAGGTCCAGGGGCCAGCAGCGATGCGTCGAGACATGCGGCTCCAGCACGCCGATCCGGGGCGCGCGGCGGAATTTCAGCATCTCCTTGGCAAAGCGGAGCATCGGATACATGGGCGGCCTCTCGCTGCGGGTCGGCTTTTGCGGCTAAGCCCGGGGTCGGGGCGCGTCAACCGGAACGCTGCGGCCTTATGCCTTGCAGAGCGTGGGTGGCTGGCTTACCTGTCCGGGAAGCAGCCGGAAGGGAATGGAATGGGCACGCTCTACGAAGCCTTGATGCTGATACTGGACGTGGTCTGGTTCGTGATGATCGCCCATATCATCATGTCCTGGCTGATCAACTTCCAGGTGCTGAACCTGCGCCAGCCGCTGATCTGGCAGATCTGGAACGGGCTGAACCGGCTTCTGGAGCCGATCTATGCCCCGGTGCGCCGGATCCTGCCGAACACCGGCGGGCTGGACCTGGCGCCGCTGGTGGTCTTCATCGTCATCATCATCGCGCAGCGCGCGCTCGCCAATAACGCCGGCTTCTTCTACGGCTTCTAGATGTCCGCTGCGCCCCTTCTGCGTCAGGTCTTCGGCTTCGACGCCTTTCGTCCGGGGCAGGAAGAGATCGTCGACGCCGTGGCCCAGGGCCGCGACGTGCTGGCGATCATGCCCACGGGCGGCGGCAAGTCGCTGTGCTACCAGCTGCCGGCGTTGATGCGCGACGGGCTGACGGTGGTGATCTCGCCGCTGATCGCGCTGATGCGCGACCAGGTGCGGGCGCTGACCGAGGCGGGTGTGGCCGCCGCCGCGCTGACCAGCGGCAATTCCGAGGAAGAGAATACCGAGGTGCTGCGGGCCTTGGCCGCGCGCGAATTGCGGCTTCTGTATATGGCGCCCGAGCGGCTGGCCTCGGGCGCGACCATCCCGATGCTGCGCCGCGCCGGCGTCCAGGCCATCGCGGTCGACGAGGCGCATTGCGTCAGCCAATGGGGCCATGATTTCCGCCCCGACTACCTGCGCGTGGGCGAGCTGCGCCGGACGCTCTCGGTGCCGCTGGCGGCCTTTACCGCGACGGCGGATGCGGAAACGCGCGAGGAAATCGTCAAGCGCCTGTTCGACGGCGCGCAGCCGCAGTCGTTCCTGCGCGGCTTCGACCGGCCGAACATCCACCTGGCCTTCCAGCCCAAGGACGGGCCGCGCCGGCAGATCCTCGACTTCGCCGCCGCGCGCCGGGGCCAGTCCGGCATCGTCTATTGCGGCACCCGCGCCAAGACCGAGACCCTGGCGGCGGCCCTGAACGACGCGGGCCTTGCCGCCACCGCCTATCACGGCGGCATGGAGGCCGAGGCCCGGCGCGAGGTCGAGATCCGCTTCCAGCGCGAGGACGGGCTGATCGTGGTCGCGACCGTGGCCTTCGGCATGGGCATCGACAAGCCGGACATCCGCTGGGTCGCCCATGCCGACCTGCCGAAATCCATCGAGGCCTATTACCAGGAAATCGGCCGCGGCGGCCGCGACGGTGCCCCGGCCGAGACCCTGACGCTTTACGGTCCCGACGACATCCGCCTGCGCCGGACCCAGATCGACGAGGGCCTGGCCCCGGCCGAGCGCAAGGCCGCCGACCACGCCCGGCTGAACGCGCTCTTGGGCCTGGCCGAGGCCACCGGCTGCCGCCGCGTCGCCCTGCTGTCCTATTTCGGCGAAACGGCGGTGCCTTGCGGCAATTGCGACATCTGCGACAGCCCGCCCGACTGTTTCGACGGCACCGAGGCGGCGCAGAAGGTGCTGTCGGCGGTCTTGCGCACCGGCCAGACCTATGGTGCCGGCCATATCATCGACGTGCTGACCGGCAGCATGAACGACCGCATCGGCCAACGCGGCCACGACCGGCTGCCGACCTTTGGCTGCGGCCGCGACCTGACGAAGCCGCAATGGCAGGCGGTGATCCGGCAGATGCTCGGCCGCGACCTGATCCGCCCCGACCCGGAACGCCACGGCGGCCTGGCGATCACCGCCGCCGCCCATGCCGTGCTGCGCGGCGAGACCCGCATCACCCTGCGCCGCGACGCCATGACCCGCGCCCGTCCCGCCGTGGTCGTGCGCACGCAGGTCGATGAGGAGGACGCGCCGCTGCTGTCCGCGCTGAAGGCCAAGCGCCGCACGCTGGCCGAGGCGGCCCGGGTGCCGGCCTATGTCATCTTTCCCGACCGCACGCTGATCGAGATGGCGCAGGCCAGGCCGCAGACGCTGGACCAGATGGCGCGGATCAGCGGTGTCGGGGCCAAGAAGCTGGACAGCTACGGCGCCGAATTCCTGCGCGTCATCGCCGGCGAGATCGCGCCCATGCACCCGGCGCGCAAGGCCCTGGCCGGGCGCGAGGCCGGCGCCCTGTTCGACCGGCTGGCAGAGGCGCAGGCCCGGCTGGCGCGCGGCGCGGACGGCATCGAAAAGCCGCTGTCGGTCGGCAATTCCACCCTGCGCCGCATCGCCGAGGACAAGCCCCGCGACCTGTCGCGCTATCTGGACCCGGCGCGGCTGGACCGCTTCGGCGCGGCCTTCGCCGCCGAGATCGCCGCCGATCCCGAGGCTTGACCGGGGACGGACGCGGCGGCGCCTCCCGGCTGCCGGCCGTGCAAACCGCACGGCTGCTTCGCCGCTGGCTATCCCCGGGATCGAGGCTTGCTCAATTCCGCCACGGGGTCTTGCGACGCATGCCGGGGCCGTTTCCCCGGCGGCGGCTTATTGATGCGCGGCCGCGCGGGCGCGGTCCTCGGGGCTGGGCATCGGGTCGCCCTCGGGCGGGCGCACCCGGAACACGGCGCAGTAAAGCGCGGGCACGAAGATCAGCGTCACCAGCGTGCCGGCGATGATGCCGCCCATCATCGCGAAGGCCATCGGCCCCCAGAACACCTGGCGCGAGATCGGGATCAGCGCCAGGCTCGCCGCCGCCGCCGTCAGCAGGATCGGCCGGGCGCGGCTGTCCGAGGCCTCGAACACCGCGTTCCAGGCGCTGTGCCCCTTGCCGATCAGCACCTGGATCTCATGCACCAGGATGACCGAGTTGCGGATCAGGATGCCGATCAGCGCCAGGATGCCCAGGATCGCCACGAAGCCCATCGGCACGCCGAAGGGTAGCAGCGCCGCGACCACGCCGATCAGCCCCAGGGGCGCAGCGGCAAAGACGATGAAGCTCAGCCGGAAACCCTGCATCTGCACCATGACGAGCAGCGCCATGATCAGCAGCATGACCGGCACCACCGCGGCGATGGGCTCCTGGCTTTCGGCCGAGGTTTCGACCGTGCCGCCGACCACGACCTTGACGCCCTGCGGCAGGCCCTGCTGGAACTGCGCCACCCGCTCGGCCAAGGCCGCGACCAGGGTCGCCGGCTGGTCCTTGCTGGCGATGTCGGCCTTGACCGTCACCGTGGGCAACCCGTCGCGCTGCATGACCAGGGGCTGTTCGGTGCCGTATTCCAGCACCGCCAGCGAGGCCAGCGGGATCGGCGTGCCGGTCTGGGTCGCCAGTTGCAGGTTCTGGATCGACTCGACCGATTCGCGGTCGGCCTGCGCGCCGCGCGCGGTCACGTTGATCAGGAAGATGCCGTCGCGCAGCTGGGTGATGGTGCGGCCGGTGAAGGTGCCCGACAGCGCGCCCGAAATATCCTCGTTCGTCAGCCCGAGCCGTCTCGCCTGGTCCTGGTTGACCTGCAGCCGAACCACCCGCGCCGGTTCGTTCCAGTCCAGCGCGATATCGCGCAGCCGCGGCTCGGTCGCCAGCACCGCGGCCAGGTCGCGCGCCGCGTCCCGCGCCTTGTCCAGGTCGGGCGAGGACACGCGATATTGCACCGGCTTGCCGACCGGCGGGCCGATTTCCAGGTTCTTGACGTAGAGGTCGGTGCCGATCAGCCTGTCGCGGGCGAATTCCTCGAGCCGCCGCTTCAGCCGGTCCCGCGCCGCGAGGTCGGGGGTCTGGATCACGATCTGGCCCATGTAGGGACCGGGCGTCGGCACGTCCATCGACAGCACGAAGCGCGGCGCGCCCATGCCGACATAGCTGGTCCAGAACAGCGCCTCGTCCTGTCCCGCCAGCATCTCCTCGATCAGCGCGATATCGGCGTCGGTCTTGGCGATCGAGGCATTGGCGCGTTCGTTCACGTCGACGATGATTTCGGTCCGGTCCGAGGTCGGGAAGAACTGCTGCTCGACGAAGCGCATGCCGATGACTGAGGCGGCAAAGATCGCCAGGGTCAGGGCGATGGTCAGCCATTTGTGCCGCATGCCCCAAAGCAGCAGCCCGTGGAAGCGGCGGCGCAGCCAGCCCGGCCCGCCGCCGGCGTGCTTCATCCGCGCCGGCAGCAGCGTCACGCCCAGGAGCGGCGCGAAAAGCACCGCCACGATCCAGCTGACGACCAGCGAGACCGCGATGACCACGAAGAGCGAAAAGGTGAATTCGCCCGCCGCCGAATTGTTCAGCCCGATGGGGATGAAGCCCGCGACCGTCACCAGCGTGCCGGTCAGCATCGGAAAGGCGATCGAACTCCAGGCATAACTTGCGGCGCTTTCCAGGTTCTCGCCCAGTTCCAGGCGCGAGATCATGGTCTCGATGGCGATCATGGCGTCATCGACCAGCAGCCCCAGCGCGATGATCAGCGCGCCCAGCGAGATGCGCTGCAGGGTGATGCCGTAGAGGTCCAGGATGATGAAGGTGATCGCCAGCACCAGCGGGATGGTCAGCGTGACCACCAGCCCGGCCCGCAGGCCCAGGCTGACGAAGCTGACCAGCAACACGATCCCGACCGCCTCGACCAGGGCGCGGACGAAATGGCCGACGGCCTCGTCCACGACATGGGGCTGGTCGGCGAACTTGGCCATCTCGATGCCGATGGGCAGGGTCCGGGCCACATCGGCCATCAGCGCATCGACCTGCTTGCCGAACTCCAGGATATTGCCGCCGTCGCGCATGCCGATCTGCAAGCCGATGGCCTCGCGCCCGTTATAGCGGAACAGCGCGCTCGGCGGGTCCTCATAGCCGCGCCGCACCGTCGCCACGTCGCCGACGTTGAAGAAGCGGTCGCCCACGCGCAGGTTCACCGCCGCGATGGCGGCCGCGTCGTCGAACTGGCCGCCGACCCGGACCAGCACCTGCTCGGGCCCGGCCTGCACGATGCCCGAGGGCGAGATCGCGTTCTGCACCGCCAGGGTCTGCACGACCTGGTTGTGGTTCAGCCCCAGCGCCGCCAGCCGGGCCGAGGAAAA
This sequence comes from Paracoccus sp. DMF, assembly GCF_004407025.1. NCBI lineage: Bacteria > Pseudomonadati > Pseudomonadota > Alphaproteobacteria > Rhodobacterales > Paracoccaceae > Paracoccus > Paracoccus sp. DMF. Next base: position 13,393 of record NZ_SOKV02000032.1, on the reverse strand, counting down.
CTCCAGGAAGATCTGCTCCTTGCGCACGCCCAGCAGCGCGGTCTTGCCGGCCATGGGCAGGGCCTGGACCTGCTTGCGGATGTCCTCGGCCCGGTCGCGCAGCTCGCGCTGGGTAAAGCCGTCCGAGGTGAAGGCATAGATATTGCCGAAGACGTCGCCGAAATCGTCGTTGAATTGGAAGCCCTGGAATTCCTGGGGGAAATTCGGGCGGATGTCGGACATCATGCTGCGCACCCGCTTCCAGACCTCGGGCACCTCGGGGCCGCGGATGGTCGGGTCCAGTTCCAGATAGACGATGGCCTGGCCGGGCATGGTGACCGAGCGGGTGAATTTCAGCTCGTCCAGTTCCTCGAGCTTGGTCTCGATCCGGGTGGTGACCTGGTTCAACGTCTCGTCGATGGTGGCGCCGGGCAGGCTGGCGCTGATGACCATGATCTTGATGGTGAAATTCGGATCCTCCTCGCGCCCCAGCCGCAGGTAGCCAAGGCTGCCGGCCAGCATCGAGACGATCAGCAGGAACCACACCAGCGAACGGTGATGCAGCGCCCAGTCGGACAGGTTGAAGCCGCGCCCGGTCATGGCGCCACGCTTTCGCCGACGGCCTGGCCTTCGGTCAGCGAATGGATGCCGCGGATGACCACCTCGTCGCCCGGCGCCAGGCCCGCGGCGATGGCGATGCGCCCATTCAGCGCCGGGCCCTGGGTCTGGACCTCGCGCAGCGCGACGCTGGCCCGGTCGCCGTCCCGGCTGACGATCCAGACCCGCGGCGTGCCGTCCGGGTCCAGGATCGCGCTTTCGGGCAGGGCCAGCCGCGCCGCCGGGCCGCCCGAAGGCCGGGCCCGCACCAGCGCCCCCAGCCGCAAGGCGGCGTCGTCGCGCAAGTCCAGATGCACGCGCCGGGTGCGGGTGACGGCGTCGGCCACCGGCTCGATCTGCGCGACGGTGGCGGGGAACAGATGCGCGGGATCGGCCTCGGACCAGACGTCGTAGCGGTCGCCGGTCTTCAGCCGCGCCAGCGCGGCGTCGGGCAGGTCGATCACCGCCTCGATCCCCTCCTGGGCCGAGAGCTGGATCACCGGCTCGCCTGCATTGACCACCGCCCCGGCATTGGCATGGACCGCGCTGATGACGCCGGCAAAGGGCGCCCGCATCTCGGCGAAGCCCTCGGCATCGCGGGCGCGGATCAGTTCCGATTCGGCCTGTTGCCGGGCGGCGGTCGCCGAGGCCAGCGCGCGGTCGACCTGCTCGACCTGCGCGGCCGAGGCGACATTGCGCTGCGCCAGCGACCGGGTGCGGTCGGCCGAGGCCTGGGCGGTGCGTTCCTGCACCCGGGCGGCCTCGACGGCGGCCTGGGCGGCGCGAACCTCTCCCTGCAGGTCGTCGGGGTCGAGCGCGGCCAGCACCTGGCCCCGGCTGACGATGTCGCCGACATCGACATGGCGCGCGGTGATGCGGCCCAGGGTCTGGAACCCCAGCGCGACCTCGATCCGGGCGGCGATCACGCCGGGGGTCGAGGGCAGCGCCGCCATGTCGTCCTCGACCCGGATGCTGACCACCGGGCGCGGCTCCGGCGCGGGCGCCGAGGCCTTGTCCTGCCAGGGCAGGTCCAGCGCGGCAGCCTGCACGGCCCAGGCGCATGCGGCCAGCACGGCCAGGATCATCCTGCGCATCATTTCCCCCCTGCCGGGCCGGCGGCGACCTGCCGGCCGGGATAGAGCATCTGCGAGCCGGCGCCGACTACGATCTGGCCCGGCTCGACGCCTTCGGCCAGGATGACGGTGCCGTTGATGAAGCGCTCGATGCGGACCGGGGCCAGCCGGGCGCGGTCCTCGGCATCGACCAGCCAGACCGCGGGCTGGCCGCCGGCCGCGGTCAGGGCCGTCCAGGGCACGGCGATGCCGGTCCCGGCCGGGAAATGCACCGCGCCGCGGACCGCGGCGCCCAGCAGGCTGGTGCTGACCGGCGCATCCTCGATCTCGGCCCGGACGGTGACCGAGCCGGTGGCCGGATCGACCAGCGGCGCGATCTCGGTGACACGCGCCTGCATGCGGAGTTCGGGGAAGTCGATCCCGTTGAGCGAGACCGGCGCGCCGATGGCGTCGCGCAGCAGCGGCGTGTCGGGGGTCAGGAACACCGCCTCGCGCCCGGTGGCCGAGGCCAGCGAGATCACCGCCTGCGCCGCGCCGACGATCTGGCCCGGCTCGGCCTGCCGCGCGGTGACGATGGCGTCCGAGGGCGCGCGGATCACCGTATCCTCCAGCGCCCGTTCGGCCTGGCCCAGGGTCGCGCGCGCCTGGGTCAGGGCTCCGGTCGCGGCCGAGAGCCCCTGGCTCGCGGCGTCGAACGCCGCGCGCGTGCCGACGCCGCGCCGCAGCATCGCATCGGCGCGCTCCAGCGCCTGCCGGGCCTGGGCCTCGCTGGCCTCGGCCGCGACGACGGCGGCGCGGGCCACCTGCAAGGCCTGCTCCTGTTGCAGCGGGTCGGTGCGGGCCAGGGGCTGGCCCTCGGCGACGCGGTCGCCCTCGCGCACCAGGACCTCGGTCACGCGGCCGCCCAGGCGAAAGCCGATGTCGACGCTGTCCTTGGCGGCAATGGTGCCGGTCAGCGCGGCGTCGAAGGTCAGGTTGGTGCGCCGGACCTGGACATATTCCACCAGTAGCGGCGGCTGCGCCGATGCCGGCCAGGCGCCGCCAAGGCAGGCCAGGGCCCAGGCGACCAGCAGGCGGGCTTCGGGACGATGGGTCATCTGATGCTCATGAACCTTGCGGGTGGAAGAACCTTGCAGGTGGGAAGGCTCTGCCATTGTGCCAATGCGCCGCCGATCTGCAACCGGGCATGGCTTGTCCGGCCGCGAGGTCAATGTCGCACGGCTGCGGTTACTGGTAACTTCGGACCAGCGCGGCGGCGATCATGCCCCAGCCATCGACCACCAGGAAGAACGCCAGCTTGAAGGGCAAGGCCACGACGGCCGGCGGCACCATCATCATCCCCATCGACATCAGCACGGCCGAGACCACCAGGTCGATGATCAGGAAGGGCAGAGCGACCAGGAAGCCGATCTCGAAGGCGCGCTGCAATTCGCTGAGCATGAAGGCCGGGACCAGCACCGACAGCCGGTCCGGCGCCGCCTGCGGCACGGGCGAGACCTCGGCCAGGGTGGCGATCATCTCGGGGTCGGTGCGATGCTCCATGAAGCCGCGAAACGGCACGATGCCGCGGGCGAAGGCCTCCTCGACGCTGATCTGGCCGTCGCGCAGCGGCGCGCCGGCGGTGGTCCATGCCTCGGTCAGGACCGGGCTCATCACGAACCAGGTCAGGAACATCGCCAGGCTGACGATCAGCATGTTCGGCGGCGATTGCTGCAGGCCGATGGACTGGCGCAGGATCGACAGCACGGTGACGATGAAGGGAAAGCAGGTCACCATGATGGCGATGCCCGGCGCCAGCGACAGCGCCGTCAGCAGCGCTAGAAGCGTGATCGAGTTCCGCCCGACGCCGCCCGTCACCGTCTCCAACGCGCCGGCATCCAGCGGCAGATCCTGCGCGACCGCGAGATGCGGCCAGAGCAGGACCAGCAGAACCGGGAGAAGGCGCGTCACGATGCGCTGGCCGGGCCGAGGATGCGGACGCAGAGCCGCTGGTCCGCCTCCTCGCCGCTGGTCAGCTCGCCCTTGGCGATCACCTTGTCGCCGACGCAGATATCGACGCCATCGGACATGTCCTGGTCCAGCGTCAGGATGTCGTCGGGGCGCAGCCGCGACAGCTCGGCCACGGTCAGTTGCGTGCCGCCCAGCCGGATGGTGATTTCCACCTGGATCTGGTCGGTTGCAATCAGGCTTGCGAGATCGTCCATGGTCAATCCTCGGTCTTGATGTCGTCGATAAGGGATTTCAGCCCGGCAGCGACCTGCGCCGGGTCAAAGACGATGCTGCCCTGGGCCGAGATCAGCTCGAGCAGCGGCTGGCCGGGGCGGGCATCCTCGATCCGGGCCTGCGGAAAGCTTGCCAGCTCCAGGCAATCGGCCAGTTCCGGGCGCATATCGACCGGAGAACGCAGCACGATCTGCTGTTCCGGCGCATGTTCGGCCAGGCGATGCAGCTCGGCCAGTAGCGCCTGGCGCAGCCGATCGGTTTGCGCGGCGGGCGCCAGTTGGTCGACGATGGCATGCAGCACCGGCACCAGCCCGGCCAGGATCTCGCGCCGCAGGCCGGTTTCGTGCTGCCGGCTGGCGGCGAGCTCCTGCCGGCAGCCGACCAGCGCCTGGCACAAGGCGTCGAGGCTGCGCTCGCGCCCTTCGGCCAGGCCTTGCTCGTGCCCGCGCTGATAGGCGTCTTCGACATCCATCGGGGTCACCAGCGGCGCCGACCGGGCGTGGGCTGCGGAAAAGGAATCCAGGCGCAATGCGGCGGGTCTCATACGGGATCCTCACGTTTCTCGATCCAGCCCGACAGGATTTGCAGGCTTTCGTCCTTGCGGGATTTCATCAGCTCCTTCAGCCGGCCGACCGGATCGCCCGAATCGGGCAGGGGGGCGAAGTCGATCTCGGGCACCACCTCGGCCACCGTCGCGACCGGGGCGGGCGGTTCGGCGGATTCGATGGCCTTGACGCCCGGGGCGGCAGAGTGGTCCAGCGCGGCAAGCGCGGGGTTGCCAGCCGGCCGGGCCCGCAGCAGCGGGCGCAGCAGGAACGCGGCCAGCGCCAGCGCAAAGAAGCCGACCAGCACGATCCGGATCAGCCCGTTCAGGTCCAGCTTCGACAGCAGCCCGCCCTGGCTTGCCAGCGTGCCGGCATCGGACAGCGTCGCGAAGGGCAGCGATTTCACGGTGATCGCGTCGCCGCGGCCTTCGTCGAAGCCCACGGCCGAGGCGACCAGTTCCCGCAGGGACTGCAACTCGGCCTCTTCGCGGGGAACCAGCGTGGTTTCGCCTTTCGAATCGGTCTGCGCGACGCCGTTCACCAGGACGGCGACGGTCAGGCGCCGCGTTGCGCCGGGCTGGCGGGTGACTTCACGCGTGACCTTGCTGACCTCGAAATTCGAGCGCTGGCGCGTTTCCGAGCGCTGCGACTTGCTCTGGTCGGCGCCGCTGTCCTTGCCCTCGGGCAGATTCGAGGCCGCGGTGACCGCGCCCTGCTGCGAATTGGTGCTTTGATCGGCCGTCTCCTCGCTTTCCTGCGAAATCAAGGCGCGCTGCTGCGGATCGAAGCGCTGCTCGGTCATCTGCTCGGATTCGTTGACGACGTCCAGGTTCAGCTCGACGATGGCATTCCCGGCGCCGACATGGGCGCTGAGGATGCGCTCGACATTGCGCTTCATCTCGGCCTCGCGGTCCTCACCGGCGAATTCCTCGCCCGAGGAGATCACGCCGCGTTCGCTGTCGATGACGGCCACCCGGTCGGCGGACATGCCCGGCACGCCCGAGGAGACCAGGAACTTCAGCGCCTTGGCCTGGCTGCGGTTGATCGGCGTGCCGTCGGTCGTCAGGGTGACCGACGCGGTCGATTCGGCCTCGCGCCGATAGCCGCGGCCGCTGGGCACGGCCAGGTGGACGCGGGCCGACTTGACGTTCGGCAGCGCCAGGATCGTGCGGGCCAGCTCTCCCTCCTTGGCGCGCCAATAGGCCGCGTCGAACATCTGCGAGGTGGTGCCGAAGCCCGACATGCCGTCGAGGATCTCATATCCGGTGCCGCCGGCCGAGGGGACGCCCTCTCCGGCCAGGGCCATGCGCAATTCATCCCGGCGGGTTTCCTCGACCCAGATGGAATCGCCGCGAATTTCATAAGGAAGGCCGGATTTTTCCACGGCGGCCATGACGGCGCCGGATTGCTGGGCATCGAGGCCCGAATAAAGCAGGGCCATCCCCGGCCGTGCGGCCAGCCAGGCCAGGCCGGCGATGGCGGCGAACGTGAACAGGAAGGCCGCCGCCAGGATGGCCTTCTGCTTTGCGCTTCTCTCGCGCCAGTAGTCTTGCAGCTTCAGCAAAACCGCCCCCTTCGAATCGGCTGATCTTTGTCCTGACCTTCATGGCACGGGGGCGATTAAGAATTGGTTAGCCCGCAGGTGTTATCCAGACCGCAGATGGATGGAGAATCACCATGACCGATGTCGCCGACATCAACACGGAACAGAAATCCGGTCGCGGGCTTGGCCGCATTCTTCTGCCGCTGGGGTTGGCGCTGGCGCTGGGCGGGGGGGGCTTCGCCTCGACCTGGCTCGGCCTGTGGTCGCCGACCGCGCTGCTGGCGGGGAAGAAGGAAGAAAAGCCCGAAACCCTGCCCACGGTCGATTTCGTCGGCCTGCCGCAGATCGTGCTGAGCCTTTCGGGCCCGGTGCCGCGCATGCTGGTGATGACCGTCAAGATCGAGACCGACCAGGCCCACAAGGCCGAGGTCGAGCACCTGACGCCGCGGCTTCTGGACGCCTTCAACAGCTTCCTGGCCGAGATCGACGTCTCGGCCTTCGAGAAGCGGGGCATCCTGGACATCGTCCGCGACGAACTGGCCACGCGCGCGGTCTATGTCCTGGGCAAGGAGGCGTTCACCGATGTCCTCATCACGGAGTTCCGCATCCAATGACGATTGCCCAAGTTTTGCAGATCGCCCTGATCGCCTTCACCATCGGCCTGTCCGGCTTCTGCTTCACCCTGGCGCGGCGGTTGCGCAAGCTGAACGACCTTGAAAGCGGGCTTGGCGGCGCCATTGCCGTCATGACCAGCGAGATCGGCCGGCTGGAAAAATCCATCCTGCTGGCCAAGGCCGAGGCGACCAGCGCCACCCAAACGCTTGCCGACGAGATCGAGCGCGCCAAGCAGGAGCGGGCCTTCTGGATGCTGCAACAGAAATTCGCCGAATCCGGCCAGGCGCGCCCCGCCCGGCTGCAACGGCGCCGCCGGCGCGACGGGGTGGGCTGCGATGCGTAGGCCGCTGCTGTCTTTCCTGGGCGGTGTCATGGTCCTGGCGGCGGCCGGGCAGGCGGTCATGCTGATGGACGGGTTTTCCCGGCTGACGGCGCATGCCGAACCCTCCGAGCTGATGTCGGGCTGCACCGACGTGCCCGAAGCCGTGGCCCTGGCCGATACGCTGCGCGAGCGCAGCCTGCGCATCGACCGCTACATGCAGGACATGCAGCGGCGCAAGGACGAGATCGCCGTGGCTGAAAGGCAGCTGACCGAAAAGCTGGTCGAGCTGCGCAAGCTGAAGCAGCAGATCGGCAGCAATGAACAGGGCTATGCCCAGGCCCAGAACGACGATATCGCCCGGCTGATCGCGGTCTATGACCAGATGAAGCCGGAACAGGCGGCGATGGTGCTGTCGAACCTGCCGCCGGACTTCGCCGCGCAGATCCTCGCCCGCGTCCAGCCCGAGACCGGCGCCAGGATCATGGCCTCGGTCGAGCCGGGACAGGCAGCCGTCCTCACGTCCTACATGGGCGCAATCAGAGCCAGGAAATAGGTGTAACTCATGTTCGGCATGATCGGCATTGTCTTGACCTTCGCCATGGTCTTCGGCGGATACATTATGGCGGGCGGCAAGCTGGGGGTGATCCTGCACTCGCTGCCGTTCGAGCTGATGATGATCGGCGGCGCCGCCATCGGCTCGTTCCTGCTCTCGAATGAAACGGCGGTGATCAAGCAGGCGCTCTCCGGCATCGGGCGGTCGCTGAAAGGGCCGAAATGGCATGAATCCGACCTGCAGGACGTGCTTTGCCTGCTGTTCCAGCTGTTGCGCATCGCCCGCTCCAGCCCGGTCGAGCTTGAGGAACATATAGAAAACCCTGAGAACTCGCCGGTGTTCCAGACCTATCCGCGCATCCTGGCGGACCACCATGCGGTGACGCTGATCACCGATACGCTGCGCTCGGCCAGCCTGAACTACGACGATCCCTATCAGGTCGAGGAGATGCTGTCGCAGCGCATCGGGCTGATGAACGAAGAGGCGATGCACGCCCCGCATGCGCTGCAGAACATGGCCGACGCGCTGCCGGCCCTGGGCATCGTCGCCGCCGTTCTGGGCGTGATCAAGACCATGAGCGCGATCGACCAGCCGCCCGAAGTTCTGGGCAAGATGATCGGGGGCGCGCTGGTCGGCACGTTTCTGGGCGTGTTCCTGGCCTATGCGCTGGTGGCGCCCTTCTCGCAAAGGCTGTCGGCGGTGATGAAGCAGGACCAGGCGTTCTATGACGTGATCAAGTCGGTTCTGGTCGCCGGCCTGCACCAGCACGCCACCAATCTTTGCGTCGAGGTCGGCCGTCAGGCCGCCCCCGAACACGTCCGCCCCTCTTTCGGCGAGCTGGAAACGGCGCTGCGCGAATTGAAGAGGGCGTCGTGATCGCGATCCTGATTCTGTCCAGCGCGCTTGCCACCGTGCCGGCCGGGCAGGAGTCGGCGCGCGACGCGCTGATCCGCGAGGCGACTGAATGGCTGCTGAATGGCGAAGATCTGCCGCGCGACCTTGACGAGCGCTTGATGCGACTGTCGCCCTCGGACCGGATCGAGGCGCTGGTCTTCCTGCGCCGGTCGGGCATGCTGATCGGCCCGGCCTGGAGCGCCGAGCGGCTGCTGGCCCCGGCCAAGAATCCGGCCAAGAGCATGGAAACCCCGAAATGAGCCTTGCCGAGTCGAACCCGGGCATGTCGGTCGCCGCGCGGCCGCTGGTCATCACCGGCGTGCTGCTGCTGATCGTGCTGTCCATGGTCATCCCGTTGCCGGCCGGCTTGCTGGACGTGGGCATCGCGCTGTCCATCGCCACGGCGACGCTGATCCTGGTCATGGCCTCGCTGGTCGACAAGCCGACCGATTTCCAGGCCTTTCCGGTGCTGCTGCTGATGTCTCTGCTGATCCGACTGTCGCTGAACATCTCCTCGACGCGGCTGATCCTGACCCATGGGCAGAACGGCCCCTCGGCCGCCGGCCATGTCATCGAGGGCTTCGCCGAATTCGTCGCGGGCGGTTCGCTGCTGGTCGGGTTGACCGTGTTCGCGGTGATCTCGGTGGTGAACTTCATGGTCATCACCAAGGGCTCGGGGCGCATGGCCGAGGTCTCGGCCCGCTTTGCGCTGGATTCGCTGCCCGGCAAGCAGCTGGCCATCGACGGCGACCTGAACTCGGGCGCCATCGACCACGAGGAAGCCAAGCGCCGCCGCACCCGCGAGCAGCGCGAGATCAGCTTTTTCGGCTCGCTGGACGGCGCCTCGAAATTCGTCAAGGGCGACGCCATCGCCGGCCTGGTCATCACCCTGATCAACCTCTTCGTCGGCCTGGCGGCCGGCGTCCTGGTGCATGGCATGCCGGTGGGCGAGGCGATGACCACCTATTCCAAGCTGACCATCGGCGATGGTTTGGTCAGCCAGATTCCGGCGCTGATCACCTCGATGGCCGCGGCGCTGCTGCTGTCGCGCGGCGGCGCGACCGAGAACACCGCCGACCTGCTGTCGCAGCAATTCCTCAGCAACTGGCAGGTTCCCGCGGTCTGCGCCGGGGGCATGGTGCTGGTCGGCCTGGTGCCGGGCATGCCCACGCTGCTGTTCTTCGGCCTGACCGGGGTTCTGGGCGCCGCCGCCTGGTTCATCCGCAACCGCAAGCCGATCCCGGATGTCGCCGAAGCCGCGCCCGCCGAGGCGGCGGCCATCGCCGCGCCCCAGGCCCGCATCGGCGATGTGCTGGATACGGACGAGATCTGCGTCGAGATCGGTGCCGGGCTGATCCTTGGCGCCCTGGACCCGGTCCGCGGCCTGGGCCAGCGCATCACCAACCTGCGGGTCCATATCGCGCGCAGCTATGGCCTGATCCTGCCCGACGTGCGCATCACCGACGGCACCGGCTTTGCCGAGGGGGAATATGTCATCCGCCTGCAAGGCGTGGTGCGCGGCAGGGGCGTGCTGCGGCCGATGGGCGTCCTGGCCCTGGGGGCCGAGACCATGCTCGAGGGCCTGCCCGGCGAAAGCGTGCGCGAGCCGGTCTATGGCAGCGCCGCGCGCTGGATCGCCCCGGACTGGCAGGATGATGCCGCCATCGCCGGCGCCACGGTCGTCACCCCGATGGAGGTGCTCTCGACGCACCTGATGGAGGTGGTCAAGACCAACCTGCCGGCGCTGCTGACCCTGTCCTCGATGCAGCGGATGATCCGCGAATTGTGCGGCGTTTCGGACGAACATCGCGCGCAGCTGAACCAGCGCTTCTTCGACAGCATGGTGCCCGACAAGGTTTCGCCCGAGATGCTGCTGGCGGTCCTGCGCGGCATGCTGGAAGAGCGGATCTCGATCCGTAACCTGGTGCTGATCACCGACGCGGTGCACGAGGCGCGCAACGCCGCCACGCCCGAGGCGGTCTATGAACAGGTCCGCAAGCGCCTGCGCGGCCAGATCACCGAGCAGTTCCTGGACGAGGAAGGCGCGCTGAACATCCTGCAGCTGCACCCGCAATGGGAGGCCGACATCGCCCGTGCCGAGGCCGAGGGCACGCGTACCGGCGCCAGCGTCGTGCCGCAGATCCAGAAACGGCTTACCGAGGCGGTGCAGGCCACGCTGCGCGAGCTGGCGCCGGGGCTCGAGGTGGTGATCGCAGTGGCCGATCACCGCCGGCGCCTGATCCGCATGATGCTGACCTCGGCCGGGATCGCGACGCCGGTGCTGGGCCTGGACGAAATCGACCCGACGGCACAGGTCAAGCTGCGGGGAACGGTGGCGCCATGAACCAGTTGGCAGCCGATCCGCGCATGATGCCGGCGCTGCTGGGGCTGTTGCTGACCTATTGCCGGGTGCAGGCCTGTTTCCTGACCTTGCCGGTGTTTTCGGAACGCGCCCTGCCGGTGCGGGTGCGGGCCGCCTTGGCCATGGCGGTGACGCCGCTGCTGGCGGAAAGCGCCCGTGCCCCGGGCGAGATCGAAAGCCTGCTGCAACTCGCCGCCCTGGCCGGGGGCGAGATCCTGTCGGGTCTGGCACTGGGCGGGCTGGTGCGGATCTTTGCCTCTGCCCTGGATGTGGCGGCGACCGCCATCGCCTCGACCGCCTCGCTGTCGCAGCTGGTCGGCGTCGCGAATGAATATTCGCCGCACCCGATCGGCAACTTGGCGCATCTGGCCGGGCTTGCCGTGCTGGTTGCCCTGGGCTTTCCGGTCATGGCCTGCGATCTTCTGCGCGAAAGCCTGGTGCTGCGCCCGCTGGGGGATTGGCCTCAGATCGCGGACCTGTTGCCGAATGCCGTGGCGCTGATCCGGCAAAGCTTTATCCTGGCGATGCTGCTGGCCTCGCCCTTCATCCTGGGCGGGTTCCTGTTCCAGCTGCTGTCGGGGATGATCAGCAAGGTGATGCCGAACCTGCCCATCGTCTTCATCGCCGCCCCGGGCGCCATCATGATGGCGCTGATCGCACTGGCGGTGCTGACGCCCTCGATCCTGTCGGTCTGGTCCGGCGCGGTCCTCGACGTCCTGGGGGGCCTGCTGCGATGAGCGAGGAAAGCGACGACAAGCAATTCGACGCCTCGGAAAGCAAGTTGCGCCGGGCACGCGAGGAAGGCGATATCCCCCGCTCGGCCGAACTGCAGGCCGCGCTTGCTTATCTGGGCTTCTGGTTCGCGGTGCTTTTCGCGGCCGGCTGGGCGGTGCCGGGCTGGGTGCGCATGGCCGCGCGCGCCCTGGGCAGCGAGCCCTGGCCCGACGGGCAGGGGCGGTCGGTGATGGACCTGGCGCAAGCCATGGCCTCGCGCGCAGGGCTGGCGGTGCTGGCCGCGGTCGCGATCATGGCGCTGCCGGTGGTGCTGGGAATCGTGGTCCAGCACTCGCTGGTGCTGACGCCCAAGAAGCTGCTGCCGGATCCCAAGCGCATCGACCCGTTCAAGAACGCGGGCCAGAAATTCGGCAAGACCGGGCTGGTCACCTTTGCCATCTCGCTGGGCAAGGCGGCTCTGGTCGGCGTCGGCGGGTGGTTTCTCTATCGCTCGCTTCTGGACTGGCTGATGAACGCCGGCGGCATGGCCGATCTGCAATGGGTCGAGGGTGTGGGGCTGATGCTGCGCCGCGCCGTCTGGCTGGCGCTGGGGATCGGCACCGTCTTCGCAGGGATCGACCTGGTCTGGAAGAGGCTGGAATACCGCAAGCGCCATCGCATGACCCGGCGCGAGATGCAGGACGAATATAAGGAAAGCGAGGGCGATCCGCATCTGAAGGCGGCGCGGCGACAAAAGGGTGTCGACATCGTGCTGAGCTCGATGCTGGCCGATGTGGAAAAGGCCGATGTGGTGATCGTGAACCCGACCCACTACGCCGTGGCGCTGGAGTGGAAGCGCGGCAGCGGTCGCGCGCCGGTCTGCCTGGCCAAGGGCGTGGACGAAGTGGCGCGCCGCATCCGGGAACGGGCGAAGGACCATCAGGTGCCGATCTGGTCCGATCCGCCCTGCGCCCGGGCCCTGCACGCCACCGTCGAGATCGGCGACGAGATCGCACCGGAACATTTCGCCCCGGTGGCTGCGGCGATCCGCTTTGCCGAGGCCATGCGCAAGAAGGCCCGCGACGGCTGGGCGCCCGCGCCGCGCCGCAAGGAGGGGACATGACTCGCAAGACCGCATCCCTGGCCGGGCTGGAACGCATCGCCCGGCTGAAATCCGACCTGGAGATGCGCCGATTCGCCGCCTTCCGCGCCCATGTCGAGGCCGCGCGCGCGCGCATCGGCCAGATCGAGCACGAGCTCGAAACGCTTTACCGGGCCGATGCGCCCTTTTCGGTGGCCGAGGCGCGGCTGGCCAACGCCCTGGCCGGAGAGCGCAGCCGCGCCCTGCTCAGCGCCGAGCGCGAGCTTGAGCGGATGCTGCCCGGCTATGAGCAGGCGCGCCGCTCTGCCGCCCGGGAATTCGGCCGCGCCGAGGCGGTTCATGGCCTGCGCGAGGACATGATCGTCCAGGCACGGCTGGAGCGGATGCGGCGCGACAACAACGGATGAACCTGTTCCGGATGGCAAGTTCGCCCGGAGACACTGGCGCTATGGGCTGCACCTCAGCGCCGCGACGGGCTGTTCCAACCATGCGCAGCGCGAAGCTGGGTCCAGACGGCCCGCGTCTTGATCGCCGACCCGGCCCCGGTCAGAAGATCCGGCGCATATTTGCTGGTGATGCCTGGCCCTCGCCACCGCGTCCTACGATTGCCCACCGTTCGTTGACAGGCTCGCGCTGAAAAAGGTCGACCGCAACGACCGTCACCATCTGGCGCGGCTCGATCCCAGACAGACTCTGACCAGGATCGATTTCTCCGAGCTTCTTCATGTGGACGGCTTTCTTTGGGTGCGCAAGCCCAGCCCCGAGTTTGCTGAGCATCCAAAAGATTCATGGCGGGAGATTTCGCTGCGGTGGCTGGCCTGACTAGGGTCAGGACCCATTGATTTTCCACCTTCGGCATGATTCAGGCACC
>NZ_SOKV02000031.1:0-38983 GCF_004407025.1 Paracoccus sp. DMF | reverse complement strand
GGCTATGGATCCGCCATTTGTCAACATAACCTAGCGCGTGAACTTCTTGTATTTGACCCGCTTCGGCTCGATCGAATCCGGGCCGAGGCGGCGGACCTTGTCGGCCTCGTAATCCTCGAAGTTGCCCTCGAACCATTCGACATGGGCGTCGCCCTCGAAAGCCAGGATGTGGGTGCAGAGCCGGTCGAGGAAGAAGCGGTCGTGCGAGATGATGACCGCGCAGCCGGCGAAATCCTCCAGCGCCGCCTCCAGCGCCTGCAGGGTTTCCACGTCTAGGTCGTTGGTCGGTTCGTCCAGCAGCAGCACGTTGCCGCCGGATTTCAAGAGCTTCGCCATGTGGACGCGGTTGCGCTCGCCGCCCGACAGCAGCCCGACCTTCTTCTGCTGGTCGCCGCCCTTGAAGTTGAAGGCCGAGGCGTAGGCGCGGCTGTTCATCGAGGCATCGCCCAGCACGATCTGCTCGGCCCCGCCCGAGATTTCCTCCCAGACGGTCGCCTCGGGGTTCAGCGCATCGCGCGACTGGTCGACGAAGGACAGCTTCACCGTGTCGCCATAGCTGATCTCGCCGGCGTCGGGTTTTTCGTGCCCGGTCAGCATCTTGAACAGCGTCGACTTGCCGGCGCCGTTCGGGCCGATCACGCCGACGATGCCGCCCGGCGGCAGGCTGAAGGTCAGGTCCTCGATCAGCAGCTTGTCGCCCATGGCCTTTTTCAACCCGGTGACCTCGATCACCTTGTTGCCCAGCCGCTCGCCGTTCGGAATGATGATCTGGGCGTTCGACAGCTTCTCGCGCTCGGACTGGCTGGCGAGTTCGTTATAGGCGTTGATCCGGGCCTTCTGCTTGGCCTGCCGGGCCTTGGCGCCGGCGCGGATCCATTCCAGCTCGCGCTCCAGCGTCTTCTGCTTGGCCTTGTCCTCGCGCGCTTCCTGCTCCAGCCGCTTGGCCTTCTGCTCGAGCCAGGCCGAGTAATTGCCCTCGTAAGGGATGCCGCGGCCGCGATCCAGCTCCAGGATCCAGCCGGTGATGTCATCGAGGAAATAGCGGTCGTGCGTCACGCAGAGGATGGTGCCGGGATATTCGATCAGGTGCTTTTGCAGCCAGGCGATGGTTTCGGCGTCCAGGTGGTTGGTCGGTTCGTCCAGAAGCAGCATGTCGGGCTGTTCCAAGAGCAGCTTGCACAGCGCCACGCGGCGCCGCTCGCCGCCCGACAGGCTGTCCACGTCGGCGTCGTCGGGCGGGCAGCGCAGCGCCTCCATGGCGACGTCGATCTGGCTGTCGAGATCCCACAGGTTCTCGGCGTCGATCTCGTCCTGAAGCTTGGCCATCTCGTCCGCGGTCTCGTCCGAGTAGTTCATGGCCAGCTCGTTGTAACGGTCGAGCTTCTGCTGCTTGGCCTTGACGCCCTCCATGACGTTGCCGCGCACGTTCAGCGCCGGGTCCAGCTGCGGCTCCTGCGGCAGGTAGCCCACGGTCGCGCCCTTGGCGGCCCAGGCCTCGCCGGTGAAGTCCTTGTCGATGCCGGCCATGATGCGCAGAAGCGTGGATTTGCCGGCGCCGTTCACGCCGACGACGCCGATCTTGACGCCGGGCAGGAAGTTCAGGCGGATGTTCTCGAACGTCTTCTTGCCGCCCGGATAGGTCTTGGACACCCCGTCCATGTGGTAAACGAACTGGTAGGAGGCCATGATCTTTCCCCGTCTCTGAGACCCGTGAATCGCGCGGATATGTAGTCGAGACGGGCGGAAAGGGAAAGTCTCAGCGGAAAGCCCTGGTGAAATCCAGTCCGAAGGTGCGGTCGAGGAAGCCGAATTGCGGCTCCAGCTTCTCGCGCAGCCGGGCGCGGGCCTTGTCGGGCAGCGCCAGCGCATTGTCCGAGGCGAAGACCTTCTTGCCGATGTCGCGATAGTCATGCGGCGGCAGGCCCAGGAAGTCCTCGACCCGGCGCAGGAAGCCCAGGGGGTCGCGGGCGATCATGCCGAAGGGCATGTAAAGCAGCCGGTCCGGCCCGAAATGCGCGTTCCAGCGCGGCACATAGCTCATGTAGTCGCCGCGATCCATCAGCACCGGATCCTCGACTTCATGGAGCCAGTCCTCGACGGTCTTGGGTTTGCGGCGGGCGCGGGTCAGGTTCATCTTCAGCTGCGATACCGCCCGGTCCACGGGGTGGCGGATGATATAGACGAACTTGGCATCAGGCAGGAATTTTGCCACGAATTCCACGCCTTCCGCCGGCAGCGTCGAATATTCCGGCGTCACGTCGATCGGATGCGTGCCGGCCGGCGCGGGCGAGAACACCAGCTTGTACCAGTGGTTGGTGAACATCGGCTCGCGCGTGATGCGGTTCAGATAGCGCGTCATCGCGGGCGGCATCTCTTCGCCCTTGGCGTCCCAGCGCTTCTGGATGTTCTGGCGGCCGCGGCGGAAATGCCAAGGCAGCCATTTGCGGTGCTCCTCGATGAAGCGGTGGTTGAAGAACTGCACCTCCTTGAAGGGCGGCGTCCAGACCTCGGGATGCTGCGAGAGCATCTGCGACAGCCAGGTCGTGCCGGCCTTTTGCGCGCCGATTCCCACGAAATCGGGCTTGCGGGGCTTGCCTTCGGGGTCCCAGTTCATGCGTTCCGCCTTCATCCGTCACCGTCAGCCCCTACCTAAGCCAGCCTGGCCGAAGGGGGAAGCCGCATATCGACAGCCGGCGCGCGCGTGGTTAACCTCTTGTCCAACGGAGGTGCACATGACCGGTTTCCTGCCCAACAACCGCCAAGCGCCGCAGCACAGCCCGGTGCCGCGCAAGTCGATCCTCAGCCCGGCCGATGCGATGCGGCGCGCGCGCGTGCTGCCGCCGGCGCAATGCCGCGACAACCGCGCCAAGCTCGACAACCTGCGCCGCCTGATCGCCGCGGCCGAGCGCGAATACCGCGAGATGACCTTGGAACTGGACCGGCTGAACGACGAGGGCCGGGTCTGGCTGGTCGTCGACCTGATCCACAAGACGGCGCTGGCGACGCTGGACCTGGGCGCGGCGATCATGCAGGTCTCGGGGCTGAAGGCGGGCGACGCGGTGCGGGCGCTGGCCGACGGCACGCAGACCTTCAGCGACGTCTATGGTGGTGCTACGGGGGTGGCGAACGGCTCGGTCTCGGGCAAGGAATTCGCCCGCACCCTGGCGCAGCGGGCGCTGACCCATACGCCGGCCAAGGGCGCCGGCGGCGCCTATGCCAAGGGCACGGCCGACCTGGCGCTGGGCGGCTGGTCCAGCATCGACAATATCACCGGCGCTCAGGGCCGCAGCGCCACCAATGCCCGCACCGCCGAGGCCGGGGTCGAGGCGGCGGCCGGCCTGATCCAGCGCACCGCCGATACGGTGGACACGCCGGCGTCCAAGCGGGTCGGCGCCGCGGCGCAGATCGCCAAGGCGATGGCCAGCTACAACCGCGAGCTCGAGGGCGCCTTCAACCGGCGGCTCGAGACCTCGGGCGGGCTGATGGCGACCAAGGCGACCTTCCAGGCGACGATGCAGCGCACCATGGCCCGCTATCGCCGCGATGCGGCCGAGCTGGAGACGCTGCTGGAAGGCTGCATGTAGTCCGCGCCGTCAACCCTGCCGGCATGCGACACCTTGTCCGTCGAGGGCCGGGCCGGCCATGGTTCACTGGCCGAAAGTGTATGCGAGGTCGGTGATGAACGCGCACGCCCAGCTGCCCCTGGTCTATTCCTGCTCCGGTTGTTCCAGCGCGGCGCAGATGGCGAATTACCTCGCGGTGCAGATGGACCGCCGCGGACTGGCCGAAATGTCCTGCATCGCCGGCGTCGGCGGCGACGTGCCGAAGCTGGTCCGCATCGCCACCGCGGGCCGGCCGATCATCGCCATCGACGGCTGCGCGCTGGCCTGCGTGCGCAGCTGCCTTGGCCGCCATGGCGTCGCACCCTCGCAATACCACCTGCTGTCCGACCACGGCGTCCGCAAGCGCTACAAGGCCGATTTCGACCCCGAGGAGGCCGAGCGGGTGCTGTCGGAACTGGCCGAGACCCTGGTTCCGGGCGCCGGCGCCTAGGCGGTCAGGCCAGCCGGCCCCAAAGGTCGTATTCGCCGGCCTCGTCCACCGTCACCGTCACGATATCGCCGGGGCTCAGGCTCTCGAAGCCTTCGTCGATGAACAGGTTGCCGTCGATCTCGGGGGCATCGGCCTTGGTGCGGCAGGTGGCGCCCTCGCCGTCGACGCTGTCCACGATCACCTCGATGCGGCGGCCGACCTTGGCGGCAAGCTTCGCCTCCGAGATCGCCTGGGCCTTTTCCATGAAGCGGTCCCAGCGTTCCTGCTTGACCGCGTCGGGAACGTGGTCGGGCAGCAGGTTCGCCCGCGCGCCCTTGACGTTCTCGTACTGGAAGCAGCCGACCCGATCCAGCTGCGCCTCTTCCAGCCAGTCGAGCAGCGTCTGGAACTCGGCCTCGGTCTCGCCCGGATAGCCGACGATGAAGGTCGAGCGCAGGGTGATCTCCGGGCAGATCGCGCGCCAGGCGGCAATCTCGTCCAGCGCCCTGGCCGCCGCCGCCGGCCGCGCCATGCGGCGCAGCACGTCCGGATGGGCGTGCTGGAAGGGAATGTCGAGGTAAGGCAGCACCAGCCCCTCGGCCATCAGCGGAATCAGGTCGCGCACATGCGGATAGGGATAGACGTAATGCAGCCGCACCCAGGCGCCCAATCCGCCCAGATCGCGGGCCAGGTCGGTGATATGGGCGCGGTGGCCGCGTTCGGTCGCATATTTGCGGTCGAGGCCGTAGGCCGAGGTATCCTGCGAGATCACCAGCAGTTCGCGCACGCCGGCCTCGACCAGCTTCTCGGCCTCGCGGATCACCGCATGTGCCGGGCGGCTGACCAGCTTGCCGCGCATGTCGGGGATGATGCAGAACTTGCAGGCGTGGTTGCAGCCCTCGGAGATCTTCAGATAGCTGTAATGGCGCGGCGTCAGCTTGACGCCGCTGGCCGGCAACAGGTCCACGAACGGATCGGGACTGGGCGGCACGGCGGAATGCACCGCGTCCAGCACCTGCTCGTATTGCTGCGGGCCGGTCACGGCCAGCACGGACGGGTGCGCGCCGGTGATGTATTCCGGCTCGGCCCCCAGGCAGCCGGTGACGATGACCTTGCCGTTTTCCGACAGCGCCTCGCCGATGGCCTGCAGGGACTCGGCCTTGGCCGAATCGAGGAAGCCGCAGGTGTTCACGATGACCGCGCCGGCGCCCTTGTAGTCGGGGCTGATGGCGTAACCCTCGGCCCGCAGGCGGGTCAGGATGCGCTCGCTGTCCACCAGCGCCTTGGGACAGCCAAGGCTGACCATGCCGATGGTCGGTTGCCCGTCCCTTCGCGTGATGTCGAAGATCGGGCTGGGGGCGAGATCGGGGCGCAACAGGGGCGGGTTCTGGCTCATGATGCGCGGCATATAGTGGCAAGCGGGCCGCTTGTTAAGCAGGAAGCGCGGCTCGCCGGAACGTCATTTGGCGTTCCGCGTTCGGCAAGGCATAGCAAGGGACATGAGCATGCCATCCATCCTGACCCGTCTTTCGCTGGCCGCCGCGCTGTCCATGGGGCTGCTCGCCGCCGCCCCGGCAAGCGCGCAGCCGCGCGGCAAGCCCATCGTCATCCTGAACAACAAGGGCGGCAATGTGTTGGAGGCGATCCAGTATCGCAACCAGTTGGCCCGCAGCGGCCGGCCGGTCGAGGTGCGGGGCTATTGCCGCTCGGCCTGCACGATCTACATCACCCTGCCCAATGCCTGCCTGGGACCGGGCGCCACGGTGGGCTTCCACGCGCCGCGCATCCCCGGCACCTCGATCATCCCGCCGATCGTGGACGAGCTGATGGCGCAATATTACCGCAATGGCATCCTGCGCAAATGGAACGGCGAGTGGAAGCATTCGCTGAACATGCACAAGATCAGCGCCCGGCAATATGTCGCGCTGGACCCGCAGACCCGGCTGTGCCGCTGACGACGCCGGTTGCATCGCGCGGCCCGGCCGCGTAACCGCCGGTCGGGGGCAGCGGGGGATGGCATGCGGATCACATATGACACGCCCTGGCTGATCGCCGACCTGGGCCGGCCGCGGCGCGTGCTGTCCTTTGCGCCGCATCGCCCCGGCTTTCGCCGCGCCCGGCATATCCTGTGGCGGCAGGTGCGCGATGCCGACCTGGCGCCCGGTTTCGACGCCACCGCCTGGCTCGCGGCCGAGATGGCGGGCATCGGCCACGCCGCGGCTGTCGGCATGATGACCTCGCGCGGGCTGGAACATGCCGTGACGGCCACGGCCGGCCCGGCCACATGCCTGGCGACGGTGGGCCTTGGCAATGCCGAACGGGTCGGCCACCGGCGGGCGTTTCCCCGCGCGGGCTACGGCACGATCAATATCGCGGTGCTGGTCGAGGCCGGGCTGACCGATGCCGCCATGATCGAGGCGCTGAGCATCGCCGCCCAGGCGCGCACCGCCGCCGTGCTGGCGGCGCAGGTGGCGCTGCCCTCGGGGCTTGCGACGGGAACCGGCACGGATTGCATCGCGCTGGCCTGCGATCCGGGCCCCGAGCGTTTCGCCGGGCTGCATACAGAACTGGGCGAGGCGGTCGGGCATTGCGTCCACGACGCCGTCCTGCGCGGGGCCCTGGCCTGGGTGGCCCGCCACGGCCGGCAGCTGCAGGCCGCGCCTATTCCCTGAGCCGCCAGCCGGTCAGGAAGATCCAGCGGATCGCGCCCATGCAGACCAGGATCATCAGCCCGACCGCCGCCAGCGAGGTGCCGACGGGCACGTCGGCGAGGTCGAAGAAGCTCCAGCGGAAGCCCGAGATCAGGTAGAGCACCGGGTTCAGCTTCGCCACCGCCTCCCAGAACGGCGGCAGCATCGAGGCCGAGTAGAAGGCGCCGCCCAGGAAGACCAGCGGCGTGATGACCATCATCGGCACGATCTGCAATTGCTCGAAGGACTTGGCCCACAGCCCGATGATGAAGCCCAGCAGCGAGAAACCCAGCGCCGTCAGCACCAGGAAGGCCAGCATCCAGAACGGATGCGCGATATGGACGCCGTTGAACCAGAAGCTGGTCAAGAGGATCACCAGCGCGATCAGCACGGCCTTCGCGGCCGCGGCGCCGACGAAGCCCAGCGTGACCTCGATCCAGCCGGTCGGCGCCACCAGCAGCTCGTAGATCGTGCCCGAGAATTTCGGGAAATAGATGCCGAAGCTGGCGTTGCTGACCGATTGCTGCAACACGGTCAGCATCATCAGCCCGGGCACGATGAAGGCGCCATAGGGCACGCCCTCGACCGACTGGATGCGCCCGCCGATGGCGGCGCCGAAGACGACGAAATACAGCACGGTGGACAGCACCGGCGAGGCCAGCGACTGCCACACCGTGCGGAAGAACCGCGCCATTTCATGGTTGAAGACCGCCTGCGCGGAACGCCAGTTCATGCGGTTTCCTCCTCGACCAGCGAGATGAAGATCTCCTCGAGGCTGCTCTGCTTGGTCGAGACGTCGCGGACCGCGATGCCATGCTCGGCCAGTTCCGCCAGCAGCCGGGCGATGCCGGTGCGCTCGGCCCGGGTGTCGTAGTCATAGCCCAGCCGCATGCCGTCCTCGGACCGCTCGAGCCGCCCGGCCAGGGCCGGCGGCAGGTCCGTCACTGGCTGGTAAAGCTCGATGGTCAGGCGCTTCTTGCCGAATTCGCCCATCAGCTCGGCCTTGGGCTTGACCAGCAGCAGCTGGCCGCGGCTGATGACGCCGATGCGGTCGGCCATGTCCTCGGCCTCTTCCAGGTAATGCGTGGTCAGGATGATGGTCACGCCCTGCGCCCGCAGATCGCGCACCACCTGCCACATCTCGCGCCGCAGCGCCACGTCGACCCCGGCGGTGGGCTCGTCCAGGAACAGCACCTTGGGCCGGTGCGACAGCGCCTTGGCGATCAGCACCCGCCGCTTCATGCCGCCCGACAGCTCGCGCGTCCTGGCGTCGCGCTTGTCCCACAGCGCCAGGCTGCGCAGCAGGCTTTCCAGATAGGCCTCGTCCGGCGGCTCGCCGTAAAGGCCGCGGGTGAAGCGCACGCAGTCGATGACCTTCTCGAAGGGTTCCAGCGCGATCTCCTGCGGCACCAGGCCGATCAGCTTGCGCGCCGCGCGCCAGTCGCTGCGGATGTCATGGCCGCCGACGCGCACGGTGCCGCCGGTCGGCACCACGAGGCCGCAGATGATCGAGATCAGCGTGGTCTTGCCGGCGCCGTTCGGGCCGAGCAGCGCCAGGATCTCGCCCGACTCGATCTGCAGGGACACGTCGTTCAGCGCCACGGTGCCGCTTTCATAACGCTTTGAAATATGGTCAATATCAATGATCGGACGCATCGGTCCTCCTGAATTCCGGCCGCTGGGGCGGAGTGGAAGGTAGGGTCCGCGGCGCCGCGGCACAATGACCCCCGCGCGGGATTTCGTCAAAAGGGACCTTCCCGCGCTGCGGGTTCCCGCGCGGCGGAAACGGTGCGGAGGGCTGGAAGCCGGCGGGTTTTCCGATTGGTCTATGCGTTATATGGTATCTTGTGAGGGATAGCGATGCAGCAAGACAGCGGTAGGCGGATGCTGGATGCTGCACAGGAGATTCCTCCATCGATGCGCTCCGACAGGCTCTTTCCAAGAGCTTCAATGCCGGGTTGTGGCGCACCACCCTGGAAAAAGCGTCGTCTGCTGTCCGCTTCGTCCTGCATCGCTGTCGCTGCGTCGGCCGTCAAGCATTGCGATTGGAGCGGATGCGACAAGCGTCGCTTCGAGCCCAAAGGCGACATTCGTGCTGGATGCAGCTAACGCATCTTCAGCGTGAGCGTCCTCTCAAAAATGAACGCCGTTTTTGCAGGCCAAAGAGCATAGCCTTGCCCTCCAGTTGCAACACGTGGTTAATGCTTACAAATACTTAGATCGGAGAAGAGGATTGGACCCTAAGAATAGCTTTTCCGCACTCCTCGCGTCAAAGCCGCACCTCGACGCTGAAATCGCGTTCAATCCTGAGCCTTGGAGCAAGCTAATCCAGACACAGGCACGACTTTTTGACGTTAAACCTCTAATGCAGATATCTGATCGTCTCAGAAGAGAATTTCACGAAGGCCACGCTCCTGGTCGAGTAATGCCAGAGATTGCGCGACAAGACTGGGCAACAGACCTACTAGATCAATATGCTTGCGGACCTATCGGATACGATCTGCCCTGCCTGCTTTCCGCCGAACGTCCTGCTCGCGGGCGTATTATGATGTGCGCTCAAGACCCGCTTCGCGGCCCAGGTGCGGCGAAGCTCACTGTCGGCACTTTCTTTGGCATCGACGACAATCACTTAAGGGCCCGCCGTCACTATTGGATGATATGGCAATTCATCCGTCGTTGCGTGCTTACAGGGTATGATGTCTGGGTCACAGATGCTATCAAAGTCTTTGCTGGAAAGGGCGTCGTGCAGCGAAACCGCTCGCTACGCGAGCTTTCGCGCTCGATAATCGAAGCTGAGGTAGCAGCATTTGCACCAGACCGGATTGTCACGTTCGGCAAACTTGCTGGTGAAACTATGGCCGACATAAGTGGCAACCATGCGTTCATCAGCCTGCAACATCCCACAGCGCACGGACAGAGAGGGTCGTTCAAAGATCGCGTTGGCATATATATGCAAGCGGTTCTCGGCGAAGCTTGCCCACATTAAGCTCAGGATGCACTTGGACGACGAGGCTGCACGTGCAGCGACCGGCAGCTTCGTCCCGCAGAGCCGACCTTCACGAAACGGCACCTCTGCAAGCACCGCCCCAAGGACTGCGCGCCGCAGGGCACACGGATCACCCGGCCCGGTCCAGCGCCTTCGCGCCCCCCGCCTCGGCGAAGAGGCGGTCGCTCGCCGGCTCGATGCGGGCCTCCAGCAGCTCCATGACCTGCGACGAGCGTGCGCCCACCGGCAGCGGTTCCAGGAATTCGATCACCGCGGTGCCGCCGCGGATCGGGATGCCGCGCTTGGGCCAGAACATGCCGCAATTCACCGCGACCGGGTGGATGGTCAGGCCGGTGGCGCGCTGGATGGTGCCGGCGCCGTGCTTGTAGGGCAGGCGCTGGCCGGGCCTGGTGCGGGTGCCCTCGGGATAGATGATCAGCTGGCCCAGCCCCTCGGGGCGGGCGCGGGCGGCCTCGACCTCGGCGATGATCTGCTTCAGCGCCTCTTTGCCGCGCGCGCGGTCGATGGGGATGCAGCCGACCTTGCGGGCGAACCAGCCCATGATCGGCACGCGCAGCACCTCGCGCTTCATCACGAAGGCGCGGCGCGGACAGGCCTGGGCCAGCGCCAGGATGTCGAGAAAGCTCTGGTGCTTGGCGGCGACGATGCAGTCGCCGCTGGGCGGCGTGCCCCGCACCTCGACCCGCAGGCCCAGGATGACGCGGGCCGCGCCCAGCATCTGACCGAGCCAGACCCCGGCGACGCGGTTCGCGGCCTCGGTCCCGCGCAGGGCCTGCGGCAGCCCCCAGAGCCCCAGCACCAGCGTCGCCAGCGCGATATAGAGGTAATAGGCCAGCGTGCGCGGCCAGTCGAGGATCGAGGGCGGGCGCGGCTGGTAATGGCTCACTCAGCGCACCTCGCGCAGGATCTTCAACGCCGCCCAGCGGGTGGCGGCGAAACCGATGGCGGCCGCGGCAATGGGCACCAGCAGCGGCCAGAGCCAGCCCCAGCCCTGGAACCCCAGACCGGTCAGGAAGCCCCCGGCCTGGTCCATCGACGGCAGCGCCCAGACCGCGGCCATGCCAAGCACGGTGCCGCCCGCCGCCCCCATGGCGGCGCGGCGGGTGAAGCGGCGCACGAAGGCGGTGGCGATGGTGATGTCGCGCGCGCCGATCAGCCGCAGCACCCGGATCACCTGTCCGTTCGCGGCCATCGCCGCCTTGGCCGCCAGCGTGATCATCGCCGCCGAGGCGGCCGCGATCAGCGCCAGCGAGATCAGCCCCAGCGCCCGCAGCCGGTTCGCGGCGGAAACCAGCGGCTCGCGCCAGCGGGTGTGGTCGTCCAGCACTGCGCCCGGTGCCTCGCCCTGCAGGCGCAGGCGCAGCGCCTCGGCGTCGAAACCCTCGGCGGCCTCGGTGACCTCGATCAGGCGCGGCACCGGCAGCGCCTCGACCGGCACGTCGGGGCCGAACCAGGGTTCCAGCAGCTTCTCCACCTCGTCGTCGGGCAGAAGCCGCGATTCGGCGATGCCGGGGGTGGTCTGCAGGACCTCCATCACCGTGCGGGTCTGCTGGTCCATCTGGTCCTCGGGCGCCGAGATGCGCACGGTCACGGTCTGCGCCAGCTCGCTGGACCAGCGATCGGCCAGCCGCCCGGTCGCCAGCGCCAGGGCCAGCGCAAAAACCGCGAGGAAGGCCATGGCACCGGCCGAGAATACCGTCAGCTGCGCGGTGAAGCCGGTTGGCGGCACGACGCGGTCATGGCCCGCCGGGTCCGGCCGGGTCAGCCCCCGCCACAGCGCCGCAAGGTCCAGCGATTTCAGATCGGCTTTCTTCACAGGTCGGCCCCCGCCAGTTGCAGCCGCTTGCCGGCGATGCGCAGCACCCGCGCCTGCACCTGCTGCTTGGCGGCGCGGATCAGGTTCAGGTCATGGGTGGCGATCAGCACCGCCTTGCCGGATCGGTTCAGTTCGATCAGCAATTGCAGAAGCCGCATCGACATCTCCCAGTCCAGGTTGCCCGTCGGCTCGTCGGCCAGGATCAGCTCGGGCGACATGATGACGGCGCGGGCCAGCGCGGCGCGCTGCCGCTCGCCCCCCGAAAGCTCGGGCGGCATGGCGCGGGCCTGGCCCGACATCTGCACCCAGGACAACAGGTCGCCCAGCGCCGGCATGTCCACCGGCTCGCCCGAGACGATCAGCGGCAGGGCGATGTTTTCGGCCACCGGCAGGTGATCGAGGAACTGCGTGTCCTGGTGCACCACGCCGACCCGCCGGCGCAGCGCGGCGATGCCGTCGCGGTCCAGGCCGCGCACGTCCTGGCCAAAGGCGGTCATGCGCCCGGCGGTCGGCAGCAGTTCGGCATAGCACAGCCGCAGGAAGCTGGTCTTGCCCGAGCCCGAGGGGCCGGTCAGGAAATGGAACGAGCCCGGCTGAAGCGTCAGCGACAGGTCGGCCAGCAGCGGATCGTTGCCGCTATAGCCGAAGGACAGGTTCTGCATTTCGATCACGGATGACTCCTTGCCTGTCGGCTGCTTGGCGCGCCGTTTCCGGCTTGATAGAACAGTCGCGCGGCGAATGCGAGACGCCCGCGTAATGGAAAGCCGCCCCGCAGGGGCCAGGCCGAATGCCAGGAGACACGATTTCATGCGCCTGACCTGCCCCCGCTGCGCCGCCCAGTACCAGATCGCCGATGCCGCCATCCCGCCGGCCGGGCGCGAGGTCGAATGCTCGGCCTGCGGCCATGTCTGGCACCAGGAAGGGCCTGAAAAATCCGCGCCGGAACCCGTGGCCGCGGCGCCCGAGCCCGGCTTCGACCCGCAGGCCCGCCCGGTGCTGAACCGCGCGCTGGACGAGTCGGTGCTGTCCATCCTGCGCGAGGAAGCCGCCCGCGAATTGCGGGTCCGCAAGGGCGAGACGCCCGAACCCGCCGCAACCCCGGCCGATCACATTCCCGCGACGGAACCGGCCGCCGAGGCACAGGAACCCGCGCCGCAGATCGACTGGCCGGCCACCACGCTGACCGTGCCCGAGATGCCGCCGGAGCCCGCATCGGCCGAGCCGCAGCCCCGGGCGCAAGCCGCCGAGCCCGCGGCAGCGCCCGCGCAACCAGACCCGCCCGAGCCGGTGCTGCCCGCCCTGCCCGACGCGGCCGAGCTTGCCGCGACCCTGACCCGTCCCGCCGCGCCGCTGCCCGAGCCCTCGCCGGCGCCGGAACCCGCGCTCGAGGCCGCCCGCACCGCGCTGCGCCCCGCCGCGCCCGACGAACACGCCGAGGCCCCGGCCGCGCCCGTGCCGGTGCTGCTGCCGCCAGAGCGGCGGCGCTCGGGCTATGGCGCGGGCTTCGGACTTGCGGCGATGCTGGCCCTGGGGCTGGTCGCGGTCTATGCGCTGGCGCCGCAGATCCCGGCCGACCGGGGCGGCGCCACGCTGGCCGAATGGCGGCAGGGCATCGACCGCGGCCGGCTCTGGCTTAACGACCGCATCCTGGGCGACTGAGGCTCAGAAGTTCTCCAGCAGCCGGCCCAGGTAGTCGCGCTCGTCCCGCGGCCGCTCGCGCTCGCCCGAGCGGCGGCGGATCTCGTCCTGCAACTCGCGCGCCTTGCGCGACGGGTCGGGCCCCTCGGCCAGCGGATCGCCGCTGGCGATGGCGCTGCCGTCGCCCGAAAGCGCCCGGCCCAAGGGATCGGTCTGCGGCTGGCGGTCATAGGGCTGCGCAAGACCGCGCTGGCCGCGCGTGTCGCCCGAGGGGCCCTCGGGCCCGCCCTCCTGCCCGCCCTGCTGCGGCGCGCCCTCCTGGCCCGGCTGGTTCTGCGCCGTCATCTCGCCCAGCGCCCGCATGCCCTCGCGCATGGACTGGATCGCCTGGGCCTGCCGCTCCATGGCGCCGGCGGCATCGCCGTCGCGCAGCGCCTGCTCGGCCTCTTCCATGGCGCGGCCGGCCTCGTCGAGCTGGCGCCGCGCCGCATCGCCCTGCGGCGTGCCGCGACCGGGCAGCAGGCCGCGCTGCCGGCCCAGATCCTCGCGCAGGTCGCGCTGGCGGTCGGCCAGGCCCTGGCCCTGCTGGTCCCCCTGCCCGGTGCCCTGCTGCTCGCTTTCCTGGCCCTCTCCGCCCTGGCCCTGTTCGGGCTGGCCGGGTTGCCATTGGCCGTATTGGTCCTGCATGCCGCGCATGGCCTCGTCGGCCAGCTTCTGCTGGTCGCGCAGGGTCTGGGCCAGCCGGTCCATCGGCCGCTGCCGCACGCCCGAGCCGTCCTGCGATGTCGTCACCTTCAGGTTCTGCATCATGCGGTTGAACTGCTCCAGCAGCTCCTGCGCCTCGGCCATGCGGCCCTCGTTCATCAGGCGCTGGATCTCGTCCATCATCTGCTGGATCTGGTCGCCGCTGATCTGCTGGCGGTCCTGCTGCGGCGAGCGGTCGAAACGCTCGGCCGGATCCTCGCCCTGCTGCTGCGCCAGCATGTCGAGATACTGGTCGGTGGCTTCCTTCAGCTCGTCCATCAGGCGCTGCACCTCGTCGGGGCTGGCGCCGTTGCGGATCGCCTCGGAAAGCCGCTCCTGCGCCTGGCTCATCCGCTCCAGCGCATCGGCCAGCCCGCCATCCTCCAGCGCCACGGCGGCATCCCACAGGACCTGCGCCAGCTTGCCCCGCGCCTCTTCGGTCAGGGGGCCGGATTCCAGCGTGGCGATGGCGCCGCGCAGGCCGTTGTAGAGATCCTCCTCCATGAAGCCCTCGGGCTGCCAGCTGGCCGCGCGCAGCATCTGCGCGGCGGCCCCGGCATTGCCGCGCGACCACAACAGGTCGCGGCGTGCCTCGATCAGCGCCGCCGCCAGCGGGTCGAAGAAGCGCCGCCCCGGCAGCACCATGCGCAAGGGCGCCGAGACGCCCTGCTGGCCAATGCCGTCCTCGGCCCGCAGGGTGACGGTGACCGGCAGGTTGGCCCAGGGATGGCGCGACAGGTCGGCGCTCAGCCGGCCGCGGATCTGCTGGCGCGAGCCGCTGGCCGGCAGCGGCAGCTCGACCACGACATCCTCGCGCGGCTCGGGTTCGGCAGCGAGGCCATACCGGCGGTCCACGGCAGAAAGATCCAGCGCGATCAGCGCCTCGCCACCGGCGACGCCATTGTCGTCGCTGGCGGTGAAGTCCTGCACCAGCTTGCCGTCGGCGCGGCGCTCGGGCACCTTGCCCGGCGCCACCGCCGGCGCGGCATCGGGCAGGACCGTGACCTCGAACCGGCGATCCGCGACCGCGATCACGCCGTCATGCTCGGCCATGAAGCCGGGCGCCGAGGGCTCGCCGCCCGCGACCGCGGTGCCGATGTCCTGGGTGACCGCAGCGCCCTCGCCGTAAAGCCGGAAGCTCAGCTTGCTGCCCTTGGGCAGTTCCAGCACCTGGCCCTCGGGCAGGGCGTTCAGGTAAAGCGTCGGCCGCCGGGTATAGGCCGGAGGCTCGGCCCAGCCCTCCCAGGAGGGGCCGCCCGCGACGCCGGGACGCGCCTCGGGCGCCGGGCGGAAACTCGCCCCCAGCGCCGCCAGCCCCTGGCCCAGCTGCCCGGGCGGCGCAAAGACCAGCGCCATGACCAGCGCCACCAGCGCGACCAGCCGCAACCCCACCGGATCGCGCCAACGCAGCCGCGCATCCGGCACCACGGCGCGCGCGGCCGCGGCCTCGGCCTGCATCCGCGCCAGATGCGCCTGCCACAGCGCCGCCGACCCGGCATCGCCCTCGCCGACCGCCACCCGGTCGCGCAGGGCCGACAGCGGCCGCCCCGGCAGCAGCCGGTCCACCCGCGCCCGCGCCGCCTCGGCCGAAGGGCGCCGGAACCGCCGCAGCCCCCAGCCGGCCGCCAGCACCACGGCCAGAGCCGAGACGCCAGTCCCCACCAGCAATCCGCGCGGCGACAGCAGCCCGGCCAGCCCGAAAGCCAGTGCCGCCAGCACCAGCACCACCCACACCGCCAAGGGCCAGAAGGCACCGGCCAGCGCCTCCCACCACATGCCGGCCCGGGTCAGCCCGACGGCACGCCGGATGCGAGGGGGCTCAGGCTCAGCCATCGCATCCCCTCATTCTTTCTTGGGAAAATATCCCACGGGGGTCCGGGGGTGTGAAACCCCCGGCAGCCACGCGGAAGGATGCGATGCCTAAAGCCATTCCGGGATGGTATCGCGTCCCAGCATTTCCTCAAGCGTCGGTCGCGGCCGAATGACGGCGAATTGATCGCCGCGGACCAGAACCTCGGGCACCAGCGGCCGCGAGTTGTATTCCGAGGCCATCACCGCGCCGTAAGCCCCGGCCGAGCGCAGCGCCACCAGCGCGCCCGGCCCCAGCGCCGGCAGCTCCACCGCCTTCTCGAAGGTGTCGCCGGTCTCGCAGACCGGGCCGACCACGTCGAAGGCGGCGACCTCGGCCCCCGGCGCCGGCTCGATGACCGGGATGATGTCGTGATGCGCGGCATACATCGCCGGGCGGATCAGGTCGTTCATGGCGGCGTCGAGGATCAGGAAATCCCGCCCCTCGCCCTCTTTCAGATAGATCACCGAGGACAGCAGGATCCCGGCATTGCCCGAGATATTGCGCCCCGGCTCGATCTCGATCTCGCAGCCCAGATCGCCCACCGCATCGCGGATCACCTGGCCGTATTCGATGGGCAGGGGCGGGGCGTTGTTGTCGCGGCGGTAAGGGATGCCCAGGCCGCCGCCCATGTCCAAGCGGCGGATGTCGTGCCCATCGGCGCGCAACGCCCGGGTCAGGTCGGCCATCTTGGCATAGGCCAGCCGATAGGGCTCCAGGTCGGTCAACTGGCTGCCGATATGCATGTCGATGCCGACGACCTCGATCCCCGGCAGGGCCGCCGCCCGGGCATAGACCGCGCGCGCCTTGGCGATCGGGATGCCGAACTTGTTCTCCGACTTGCCGGTGGCGATCTTCTCATGCGTCTTGGCGTCCACGTCCGGGTTCACCCGCACCGCGATGGGCGCGACGACCCCCAGTGACGTGGCCACCTGCGACAGCAGCTCCAGCTCCGGCTCGGATTCGACGTTGAACTGGCGGATGCCGCCCTCCAGCGCCAGGCGCATCTCACCCGCGGTCTTGCCGACGCCGGAAAACACGATGCGGCTGCCCGCCACGCCCGCCGCCTTGGCGCGGGCATATTCCCCGGCCGAAACGATATCCATCCCCGCCCCCAGGTTGCCCAGGAGCTTCAGCACCGCCAGGTTCGAGTTCGACTTGACGGCAAAGCAGACCAGGTGATCGGTCCAGTCCAGCGCCTGCCGGAACAGGTTGAAATGCCGGGTCAGGGTCGCGGTGGAATAGACATAGACCGGCGTGCCGACCTCGGCCGCGATGCGCGACAGCGGCACCTCCTCGGCATGCAGCTCGCCACCGACATAGTTGAAATGATCCATGAAGATCCCGGCCTAAAGGTCTGAAATCACGCCGATCCGCGCCTCGCCGCTGACCTGCAGGCCGGGCGCGCTCGGTTCGGGACGGGTCGATTCCGGGCGCGTTGGGGCGCCGTCGACGCCGCAGGCGGCCAGCGTCGCCAGCATCAGGGCCAGCGCGGCGATCAGGAGGGAATGCGTCATGCCAGCTTCTCCTTCCAGCGGGCGATCTGGGCGCGGACCTGTGCCGGCGCCGTGCCGCCATAGGACATGCGCGAGGCGACCGAATTATGCACGCCAAGCACCTTATAGACATCGGCGGTGATCGCCGGATTGACCGATTGCATCTGCTCCAGCGACAGGTCGGGCAGGTCCACGCCCGATTTCTCGGCCATGGCGACCAGCGCGCCGGTGGCATGGTGGGCATCGCGGAAGGGCAGCCCGGCCACGCGCACCAGCCAGTCGGCCAGATCGGTCGCGGTGGAAAAGCCCGAGCCCGCCGCCGCCTCAAGCCGCTCGCGGTTCGCGGACAGATCGGACAGCATGCCGGTCATCGCCGCCAGGGCCAGCATCAGATTGTCGGCGGCGTCGAAGACCTGCTCCTTGTCCTCCTGCATGTCCTTGGAATAGGCCAAGGGCAGGCCCTTCATCACCACGAACAGCGCCACGGCCGCGCCCAGGATGCGGCCGATCTTGGCCCGGATCAGCTCGGCCGCGTCGGGGTTCTTCTTCTGCGGCATGATCGACGATCCGGTCGAGAAGCGGTCCGACATGGTGACGAAGCGGAACTGGGCCGAGGACCAGATCACCAGTTCCTCGGCCAGCCGCGACAGGTGGACGGCGCAGATCGCCGCGCTCGACAGGTATTCCAGCGCGAAATCCCGGTCGCTGACCGCGTCGAGGCTGTTCGCCATCGGCCGCTCGAAGCCCAGCGCCTTGGCCGTCGCCTCGCGGTCGATGGGAAAGCCGGTCCCGGCCAGCGCGGCGGCGCCCAGGGGCGATTCGTTCATCCGCTTGCGCGCGTCCTGGAAACGCGACAAGTCGCGGCCGAACATCTCGACATAGGCCATCATATGGTGGCCCCAGGTCACCGGCTGCGCTGTTTGCAAATGGGTAAAACCCGGCATCACCCAATCCGCGCCCTTTTCCGCCTGCGACAAAGTGGCGCGGATCAGCGCGTCCAGCCCCTGGATCGCCGCGTCGCACTGGTCGCGCACCCACAGCCGGAAATCGGTCGCGACCTGGTCGTTGCGGCTTCGCGCCGTGTGCAGCCGCCCCGCCGGCTCTCCGACCACCTCCTTCAGCCGCGATTCCACGTTCATGTGGATGTCTTCCAGCGCGGTCGAGAACGGGAAATTCCCCGCCTCGATCTCTGACAAGACCGTGAGAAGGCCTTCCCCGATCGCCTCGGCATCGCTAGTGCTGATGATGCCCTGCGCGGCCAGCATCGCCGCATGGGCGCGGCTGCCCCGGATGTCCTGGGCATAAAGCCGCTGGTCGAAGCCGATCGAGGCATTGATCGCCTCCATGATCGCGTCCGGGCCTGCGGCGAAACGTCCGCCCCACATCTGGTTGGCGGTGGAGGGCTGCTCGGTCATGGATTGTCCTTCGGGGGGTGGAATGCGTTGGCTGGTTCTTTATACGGCGCTGGTGCTTGGTGCAAACGCCGGATGGGCGGGCGAAATCGACTGGCAGGCCGCGCATGACGGCGGGCTTGCCAAGCTGCAACGGACCGATCCGACCCCGGTGCCCGCGACCGCGTTCACCGACCCCGAGGGCGGCACCCATGCGCTGGCCGATTACAAGGGCAAGGTGGTGCTGCTGAACTTCTGGGCGACCTGGTGCGCGCCCTGCCGCGAGGAGATGCCGTCGCTGGATGCCCTGCAGGCCCAGATGGGCGGCGAGGATTTCCAGGTCGTGGCCATCGCCTCGGGTCACAACCCGGCGCCGGCGATCAGCAAGTTCCTGGCCGAGGCCGGGGTCGCCAACCTGCCGGTGCGGCTGGACCCGCGCCAGGCGCTGGCGCGCGAGATGGGGGTGATGGGCATGCCGGTGACGGTGCTGATCGACCGCGACGGCAACGAGATCGCCCGGCTGATGGGCGGCGCCGACTGGGCCTCGGACACCGCCCGGGAACTGGTCAGGCAGGCGACAGCGCCTTGACCCTTGCGTGGCAGGGACAGCTGGTCATGTGGTCGTTGACCAGCCCGCAGGCCTGCATGAAGGCATAGGTGATCACCGGGCCGCAGAAGTTGAAGCCGCGCTTTTTCAATGCCTTGGCCATGGCCTCGGATTCGGGCGTCTTGGCCGGGACCTCCTTCATGCTGGCGAATCCGTTCTGGATGGTGCGGCCGCCGGTGAAGGACCAGATCAAGGGCGTGAAGCCCTCGGCCGATTCGATCTCCAGAAACAGCCGCGCGCCCTTGACCGTCGCCTCGATCTTGCCGCGATGGCGGATGATGCCGGGATTCGTTAACGCCGATTCGATCTGCGGCGCGCCCCAGGCGGCGACGCGCTCGGGATCAAAACCCTCGAATGTCTCGCGGAAGGCGTCGCGCTTGCGCAGGATGGTGATCCAGCTGAGCCCGGCCTGGAACCCGTCCAGCACCAGCTTTTCCCACAGCGCGCGCGGGTCGCGTTCCGGCACGCCCCATTCCTGGTCGTGATAGGCGACATACAGCGGATCGGTCCCGCACCAGGCGCAGCGTTCAGTCATGGCAGGCAGGGCTCCGTTAACCTTGAGTCGAGAAAGCATCTCGAGTTTACGCGATCTTAGGAGATGATCGCCAGACTTCCGCCGATGACAGGAGTCTTGGCATGACCGACAACATAGATTCGCAACCGGATTTGGGTTCCCCGCTGGATTTCGCGGTCGACCAGCAGGCGCGCGTGACCATGGCCGCGGTGCGCCGCGCAGTCTCGCGCGGGGATGCGGTGCTGGCCTATCAGCCGGTGGTGCAGGCGGATCGCCCGAAACACGCGGCCTTTCACGAGGGACTGATCCGGATCATCGACGAAACCGGCCGCATCGTGCCCTTGCGCGATTTCATGCCGCTGGCCGAAACCACCGAACTCGGGCGCCAGATCGACTGCCTGTCGCTGTCGCTGGGGCTGAAATCCCTGGCCGAGGAGCCCTCGCTGCGGCTGTCGATCAACATGTCGGCGCGCTCGATCGGCTATCCAGCCTGGCTGCGCACCCTGCGCGCCGGCCTGGCCGAGGATGACCGCATCGGAGAAAGGCTGATCCTGGAGATCACCGAAAGCTCGGCCATGGGCCTGCCGGAACTGGTCGGCCGCTTCATGCAGGAACTGCAATCGCATGGCGTCAGCTTCGCGCTGGACGATTTCGGCGCGGGCTATACCTCGTTCCGCTATCTGCGCGACTTCTGCTTCGACATGATCAAGATCGACGGGCAATTCATCCGCGAGATCGCCGGCCAGCGCGACAACCAGGTGCTGACCCGGGCACTGCAGTCCATCGCCCATCACTTCGACATGTTCACCGTGGCGGAATCGGTCGAGACGGCGGATGACGCGGCCTTCCTGATCGACATGGGCATCGACTGCCTGCAGGGCTATTACTTCGGCGCCCCGACCATCGTGCCGCCATGGAAATCCCCGAACTCTGCCGCCCGGCGCAGCTAGGCGGCGGGGGCTTCGCTCCGCACGAGCGGGCCCCGACCCGTTTCGCAAGGTCGGTGCCTGGTCGGCAAGCATCGCCCGCGTGTGGGCCTGAGAATGCGGGCCTGAGATCATCTGTGCTGTTCATGTCGCACGGCATTGGGGGGACTACCCGCAGAGAAGCGCCTGCCCCATCGGACAGGTGCTGCGACACACGGGCTCGGGCGCGCGCGAATGGTGGCGCCGTGCCGGTGCACTGCTGGCTGGCGTGGTCCCGCGAGCGCGCGAATGGTGGCTCCCGATAGGCTGCCACGCTGCGCAGCAGGTCCTCCCCACGGCGTCGCGCGGGCGCGCGAATGGTGGCGTGAGCTTCCGGTTGCCGCTCATGACCTTGGACATCCACGGCGTCGCGCGGGCGCGCGAATGGTGGCGGCAGGTTTGTCGGGGCGGGGTTGACGTGCGGGCCACGGCGTCGCGCGGGCGCGCGAATGGTGGCCGTCGTCTCGGGTCGGCTGGCTGGTGGCGATGGCTCGGGCCGGCGCAAGAATGCTGGGTGTTCTGCAGGGTGAGCCGGCCGTTCGACCCCTTTTCCCAAAAGGGCGGATCACGTCACGCTCCATGGCTGAGAACCGGCGCGTCCCCACACACAAGCATGGTGATCGCCGCGCAACACACCGCATGCGGACCAGACGCGCTTCGGCACGCGACCGGCCGAGCCGAAGATCTCGGGACGACGCGGCGCCGGGTATCGGCGCAGCACGCTGCCGCCTCCTGGGCGGCGCGCCATCGGTCCCGACACCGCCGCGCGGCGCGCAAGGCGGCATTTTCTGCGGTCCGACCCGGCCGTCCTTCCGGTAAGTCCGCTTGACGCCACGGAACGAAACGGCAAACAGTTCCCCTGTTACCGATCTTTTCGGGCATCAGGGAAGGAGCCTGTCATGACAAAAGCCGTAATCGTATCCGCCGCCCGCACCCCCGTGGGCAGTTTCCTCGGGTCCTATGCAAACTTGCCGGCGCATGAACTCGGCGCAATCGTCCTGAAGGCCATCGTCGAGCGGGCCGGCATCGAC
Organism: Paracoccus sp. DMF; assembly: GCF_004407025.1. Taxonomy (NCBI): domain Bacteria; kingdom Pseudomonadati; phylum Pseudomonadota; class Alphaproteobacteria; order Rhodobacterales; family Paracoccaceae; genus Paracoccus; species Paracoccus sp. DMF. Next base: position 17,203 of record NZ_SOKV02000031.1, on the reverse strand, counting down.
CCCGCCGAAGTGTCCGAAACCATCCTCGGCCAGGTGCTGACCGCCGGCCAGGGCCAGAACCCCGGCCGCCAGGCGCATATCAAGGCCGGCTATCCGCAGGGCTCGGCCGCCTGGGTGCTGAACCAGGTCTGCGGCTCGGGCCTGCGCTCGGTCGCGCTGGCGGCGCAGCAGGTGCTGTTGAGCGACGCCACCGTGGTCGCGGCTGGCGGCCAGGAATCCATGTCGCTGTCGCCCCATGCCGGCTATATCCGCGCCGGGCAGAAGATGGGCGACATGAAGCTGCTCGACACCATGATCAAGGACGGGCTCTGGGACGCCTTCCACGACTATCACATGGGCACCACGGCCGAGAACGTGGCGACGAAATGGAACATCACCCGGGCCGAGCAGGACGAATTCGCCGTCGCCTCGCAGAACAAGGCCGAGGCCGCGCAGAAGGCCGGCAAGTTCGCCGATGAGATCGTGCCGGTGACGATCAAGACCCGCAAGGGCGACACCACGGTCGACGCCGACGAATACATCCGCCACGGCGCCACGCTGGAGGCGATGGAGAAGCTGCGCCCCGCCTTCAGCAAGGAAGGCACCGTGACCGCCGGCAACGCCTCGGGCCTGAACGACGGCGCCGCCGCCGTGCTGGTGATGACCGAGGACGAGGCCAATCGCCGCGGCCTGACGCCGCTCGCGCGCATCGCCTCCTACGCGACCGCCGGGGTTGATCCGCAGATCATGGGCACCGGCCCGATCCCGGCCAGCCGCAGGGCGCTGGAGCGGGCCGGCTGGGCGGTCGGCGACCTGGACCTGGTCGAGGCGAACGAGGCCTTTGCCGCCCAGGCCATCGCCGTCAACCGCGACATGGGCTGGGACCCGGCCATCGTCAACGTCAACGGCGGCGCCATCGCCATCGGCCACCCGATCGGCGCCTCGGGCGCGCGCATCCTGAACACGCTCTTGTTCGAGATGCAGCGCCGCGATGCCAAGAAGGGCCTGGCGACGCTGTGCATCGGCGGCGGCATGGGCGTGGCGCTCTGCCTCGAGCGCTGAGCCGAAAAAAGGTGCGCGCAATGATCTTGCGCGCACCGGCCTCGTTCGGTAACACAATTTCACGACCATTTTAAAAGGGGGAAGAAATGGCAAAAGTGGCTCTTGTGACCGGCGGTTCGCGTGGCATCGGCGCGGCGATCTCGAAGGCCTTGAAGGACGCGGGCTATACCGTTGCCGCCAACTATGCCGGCAATGACGACGCCGCCCGGGCCTTTACCGAGGAAACCGGCATCAAGACCTATAAATGGTCGGTCGCCGATTACGACGCCTGCGCCGCCGGCATCAAACAGGTCGAGGAGGAGCTGGGCCCGATCGCGGTGCTGGTCAACAACGCCGGCATCACCCGGGACGCGATGTTCCACAAGATGACCGCCCAGCAGTGGAAAGAGGTCATCGACACCAACCTGACCGGGCTGTTCAACATGACCCATCCGGTCTGGACCGGCATGCGCGACCGCAAGTTCGGCCGCATCGTCAACATCAGCTCGATCAACGGGCAAAAGGGCCAGGCCGGCCAGGCGAACTATTCGGCGGCCAAGGCGGGCGACCTGGGCTTCACCAAGGCCCTGGCGCAAGAGGGCGCGCGCGCCGGCATCACCGTGAACGCGATCTGCCCGGGCTATATCGGCACCGAAATGGTGCGCGCCATCGACGAGAAGGTGCTGAACGAACGCATCATCCCCCAGATCCCCGTCGGCCGCCTGGGCGAGCCCGAGGAGATCGCGCGTTGCGTGGTGTTCCTGGCCTCGGACGACGCGGGCTTCATCACCGGCTCGACCATCACCGCGAACGGCGGCCAGTTCTTCGTCTGAACCGGTCCCTGAAACGGCAACGGCCCGCGATGATCGCGGGCCGTTTTCCGTTTATCCGTCAAAGCCTTGGATGGGGCAGGCCCACCCCGGCGCAGCTAGTGCGACAGGCGCGTGATCTCTTCCTTGAGGCGCAGTTTTTCCTTTTTCATCTGAGCGATGGCGAGGTCATCCGTCGCCGGGCTGCGATGCGCAGCCTCGATGGCGTTTGAAAGCGACTGGTGTTTGCGGCGAAGCTCCTGGACATGGGATTCAACCGACATTCCGTCCTCCTCTTGGATTGATCGAACCATCGGATTGCAGCACAGATTCGTCACATTGTCACCGAAAATCACCTATCCCCCAGGTTGAGCGCGGCGCCATGCCGCAGCACGTCCTGCGCGGGGCGCGTCAGGTCCTCGGCGTCCTCCGAATGTGACGGTTTTGCGTGCATGACCAAGGGGCTTAGCAGGCGCAGCGGGCCGCGCGCGCCCTTGCGGGCGGTCAGGATTACCCGCCCCGCCGGCGCTCCCGTTCGGGCCGCGACTGGCAGAATCGTGATCGCCCCGGCGCCGGGCGCCAGCGCGGCCAGAATCTCGGCCAGCCGGTCGGCGCGCTGGATCAGCGTCAGCCAGCCGCCGGGGTGCAACCGCCGCAGTCCGGCGGCGATCCAGTCGGGCAGCGGCGTCGCCTCATGCCGGGCGGTGCCGCGCCCCGTCTCGGGCGCGACCGAGCCGGCCAGGAAATAGGGCGGGTTGGCGATGACATGGTCGAAGCCCTGCGCCCGCAGCGCCGCCGGCATATGCGCCAGGTCGCCCTCGTGGATCTCGGCCACGAGCCCGTTCGCGGCCGCATTCCGCCGCGCCAGCGCCGCGTAATCGGGCTGCAGCTCCAGCCCGCTCAGCCGCAGCCCGGGCACCCGGGCGCCCAGGCACAGCAGCGCCACCCCTGCCCCGCAGCCCAGTTCCAGCACCGCCTGCCCCGGCCGCGCCGGGCAGGCGGCGGCCAGCATGACCGCATCGGCCCCGGCGCGATAGCCGCGCGCCGGCTGGGCGAATCGCAACCGACCGCCCAGGAAGCCGTCCTCGCGCGTCTCATTCATGGTGGATGCGGTTGTCGCGCAGGATGGCGCGCGCCATGAACAGGTCGCGGTCCGCCACCATCAGCCGGCGCGGCAGGATGCCCAGCGAGCCTTCCAGCACGCTCATGTGCTGGTCCAGCGGAAACGAGACGATGCCCTCGGCCGCCAGCAGGTCGGCGACCCGGGTGATCAGCAGCGGGTCGGTGGTGCGCAGAAGCTCTTTCATGATGGCCGAAAAGCTACGCGGCTGTTGCGCCTGTGTCCATGGCATGGCAATGCCTTGCGGCGAAAGGGGATGCAGATGGGCATGAAGGAAAACGTCTCGAAGCCGCTCGACCGGCTGTCGGCGGAACTCGCCGGCGACATGGACCGGGTGAACGCGCTGATCCGCGAGCGCATGGCCAGCCGCCACGCGCCCCGCATCCCCGAGGTGACCGCGCATCTGGTCGAGGCCGGCGGCAAGCGGCTGCGGCCGATGCTGGTGCTGGCCGCGTCCCGGCTTTGCGGCTATCAGGGCGAGAGCCACATCCTGCTGGCCGCGGCGGTCGAATTCATCCACACCGCGACGCTCTTGCATGACGACGTGGTCGACGAAAGCGCCCAGCGGCGCGGGCGGCCGACGGCGAACCTGTTGTGGGACAACAAGTCCTCGGTGCTGGTCGGCGACTATCTGTTCGCGCGCAGCTTCCAGCTGATGGCCGACACCGGCAGCATGCAAGTCATGCGCATCCTCGCCAATGCCAGCGCCACCATCGCCGAGGGCGAGGTGCTGCAGCTGACCGCCGCGCAGGACATCGCGACCTCGGAAGACACCTATATCCAGATCGTGCGCGGCAAGACCGCGGCGCTGTTTTCCGCCGCGACCGAGGCCGGGACGGTGGTCTCGGGCGCCGATCCGGCGGTGCAGCAGGCGCTGTTCGATTATGGCGACGCGCTGGGGATCGCCTTCCAGATCGTGGACGACCTGCTGGACTATGGCGGCTCGACCACGACCATCGGCAAGAACGTCGGCGACGATTTCCGCGAGCGCAAGCTGACCCTGCCGGTCATCAAGGCCATCGCGGCCGCCGACGCCACCGAGCGCGCCTTCTGGGAACGCACCATCGCCAAGGGCGACCAGCAGGACGGCGACCTGGAAGCCGCGCTGGAAATCCTGAACCGCCGCGGCGCGCTGGCGGCGGCGCGGGCGGATGCCATCGCCTGGGCCGGCCGCGCCAAGGCGGCGCTGGCCGCGGCGCCGGACCGGCCGCTGCGCGCCATCCTGTCGGACCTGGCGGATTTCGTCGTCTCGCGCCTGTCGTAACCCCTTCGGAACATGAAAAAGCCCCGCTTGCGCGGGGCTTTTGCTTGGACCAAGGGCCGGCCCTCAGCTGTTATAGGCGTTCTCGCCATGGGTGGTGACGTCCAAGCCCTGCCGCTCGTCATTCGCCGGCACGCGCAGCCCGACCACGGCCTTGACGATCATCAGCGCGACGAAGGACACCACGCCCGACCAGACCACCGCGACGACCACGCCCAGCAGCTGCGTCGTGACTTGGCCCGCGATGCTGTAATCCGGGGCGACCGCGCCGCTGGCATAGTCGAACACGCCCGATCCGCCCAGCGCGGGCGCCGCGAAGACGCCGGTCAGGATGGCGCCGACGATGCCGCCCACGCCATGGATGCCGAAGACGTCCAGGCTTTCGTCGATCCCCAGCTTGCCCTTCAGCGAGATCACGAACCACATGCACAGGAAGCCGGCGGCCAGGCCGATGACGATGGCGCCCATCGGGCCGACGAAACCGGCGGCGGGGGTGATGCCGACCAGCCCCGCGACCGCCCCCGAGACCCCGCCCAGAAGCGACGGGTGGCCGCGAAAGATCCACTCGCCAAAGGCCCAGGCCAGCCCGGCGGCGGCGGTGGCGACGGTGGTGTTCAGGATCGCCAGCGCGGCTGTGCCGGTGGCCTCCATGTTCGAGCCGGCGTTGAAGCCGAACCAGCCGATCCACAGCAGGCAGCCGCCCAGCAGGGTAAAGGGCAGGTTGTGCGGCGCCATCAGCTCCTTGCCATAGCCCAGACGCGGGCCGACGACGATGGCGGCGACCAGGCCCGCGATGCCGGCGTTGATGTGGATGACCGTGCCGCCGGCGAAGTCCAGGTCGCCATGGCCGAACAGGAAGCCAGCCGGCGCGTCATAGGCCGAGGGGCCGCCCCACCACCAGACCATATGCGCCATCGGCAGGTAGCTGAAGAAGAACCAGATCACCACGAACAGCAGGATCGCCGGGAATTTCATCCGCTCGACCGTGGCGCCGACGATCAGCGCCGGCGCGATGCAGGCAAAGGCCATCTGGAAGATGACGAAGACATATTCCGGCACGAAGACGTTCTGGGTGAAGGTCTCGGCCAGCGACGAGGTGCTGACGCCGGCCAGGAACGCCTTCGACAGCCCGCCGATGAAGGGCGTCAGCGCGGTGGCATCCTCGGCCGAGCCGGCGCCGGTGAAGGCCAGCGAATAGCCGAAAGCAACCCAGAGCAGCGCCATGACGCAGAAGACGGTGAAGACCTGCATCAGCACCGAGAGCATGTTCTTCGACCGCACCAGCCCGCCATAGAACAGCGCCAGCCCCGGCACGGTCATCATCATCACCAGGATGGCCGAGACCATCATCCAGGTGGTGTCGCCCTTGTCGACGATGGGCGCGATGGTCTCGGCCACCGCGGGGGCGGCGGCGTCCTGCGCCAGGGCGGGCCAGGCCAGCCCGGTCAGGGCCAGCGCCGGGATCAGCGGCTTGATCGCAAAAGGTCTCGTCATCGTGCTGCACCTTCTTTCTGCATCGCGGCAGTTCCGTCCCGGCCAGAAGGCGCAGCGCCGCGGCCCGGGCACAAGGTTTGTGCAGCTTCTTGCCGGCGCCGGCCGGGGTCTGCCCGGATTTTGCGCAATCCTGCCGGGGTTTGCGCGTGCTCGCGGCAGTTCACTGATCGGTCATCGCGGTTCTCAACCCCGGGGCTTTGCTGTATGGTCCGCGCCAAATGGCCGGAGCACTCGGCCGGGCAGGATAGCAGGCATGAAGACACCGACCGGCAAGGGCCGCATCACCGCGGACAAGCGGAATTTCGAACAAGCCCCTCAGAAACAGCCAAAACGGCGGCCGGCATCGGGCGGCAAGCCGCCGCGCAGGCCGCGCCGCGGCAATGTGGTGACGCGGGGAATCGCCGGCTTCGTCACGCTGGTCTGGCGGGTGGTCTGGGGCTCGTTCTGGCGGCTCGGGCTGACGGTTGCGCTGATTCTCGCCGCCGCCACCTTCTATTTCTACACCACCCTGCCCGAGGCTTCGGCGCTGTTCGACGGCCGTGCCCGCGGTTCGGTCACCATGCTGGACAGCGAGGGCCGCACCTTCGCCTGGCGTGGCGAAACTTTCGGCATGGTCAGCGCCGACAAGATCGCCCCGGTGCTGAAGAACGCCGTGGTCGCGACCGAGGACAAGCGCTTCTACCAGCATTTCGGCGTCTCGCCGCGCGGCGTCGCCTCGGCGATCAAGATCAACATGGCCGCCGGCCGCGGCCCGCTGGAGGGCAACGGCGGCTCGACCATCACCCAGCAGGTCGCGAAACTCCTGTGCCTGGGCGAGACCTTCGACCCGATCCGCTGGAAATCCGAGGCCGAGTTCGAGGCCGAATGCCGCAAGTCCTCGATCTGGCGCAAGGTCAAGGAAGTCCCCTATGCCATCGCCATGGAGGCGAAATATTCGAAAGAGGACATCCTCAACATCTACATGAACCGCTCGTATCTGGGTGCCGGCGCGCGCGGCTTCGAGGCGGCGGCGCAGCGCTATTTCGACAAGTCGGCGGCGGAGGTGACCGCGCCCGAGGCGGCGATGCTGGCCGGCCTGCTGAAGGCGCCCAGCTATTTCGCCCCGACCTCGAACCTGCAACGGGCGCAGGACCGCGCCACGGTGATCCTGGGGCTGATGCATGAGCAGCGCTTCCTGGACGATGCGCAATATGCCGAGGCCAAGGCGCATCCCGCCGTGCTCTCCAAGGCGGCGGCGGCGCGGGCGGGCGGCTATTTCGCCGATTGGGTGATGGAATCCGGCCCCGGCTTCCTGACCAGCGAGACGACCGAGGACGTGACCATCAAGACCACCTTCGACCAGCGCGTGCAGCGTGCGGCCGAGCGCGCCTTGCAGCGGGTCTTCGACGAAAAGATTTCCAAAGGCTCCAAGGCGCAGGCGGCGGTGGTGGTGATGTCGCCCGACGGCGCGGTGCGGGCGATGATCGGCGGGCGCGACAATACCGTCGCCGGCACCTTCAACCGCGCGACCCAGGCCAAGCGCCAGACCGGGTCCAGCTTCAAGCCCTTCGTCTATGCCGCGGCGCTGGACCAGGGCTATGGCCCGAACGACATGGTGCTGGACGCGCCCCTGACCATCAACGTGCGCGGCTCGGGGCCGTGGTCGCCGCAGAACTATACCCGGCGCTATTCCGGCGAGGTGACGCTGACCCGCGCCCTGGCGCAATCGCTGAACACCGCGACGATCCGGCTGCAGGAAATCGCCGGCCGCGACGCGGTGCGCCGGGTGGCGCGCGACTTCGGCGTCTCGGACGAGCTGGCCTCGGGGCCGTCGCTGGGCCTCGGCGTGTCGGATGCGACGCTGCTGAACATGACCGCCGCCTATGCCGGCATCCGCAACGGCGGCACTGCCGTCGCGCCCTATGGCCTGCAGGAGCTGCGCATCAAGGGCGACGACCAGGCGCTGATCGGCCAGGCCGGCGGCATGGGCCAGCGCGTGATCTCGCAAAAGGCGGCGGGCGAGCTGATCGGCATGATGCAGCAGGTGATCGAGCATGGCACCGGCACCCGCGCCCGGCTGAAGGGCCGCCCGGCGGCGGGCAAGACCGGCACCACCTCGAGCTATCGCGACGCCTGGTTCATCGGCTTCACCGGGCAATATGTGACCGGGGTCTGGATGGGTTATGACGACAACAAGCCGCTGAAGGGCGTGACCGGCGGCGGTCTGCCGGCCGAGATCTGGCAGGCGGTGATGACCGAGATCCACGACGGCCTGCCGGTCGAGCCCTTGGGCAATTTCGTCTTCGACCCGAACGGCGCCGTGCCGCAGGTGGTCAGCTCGGACGATGCCGGGGGCGCCGATCCGCTGGCCGCCGCGCTGTCCGAGGCGCTGGGCCAGCCGCAGCCGCAGGGCCAGACCGCGCCCGGAACGGTGCCGCAGGACCAGGCCGGCGGCCGCGTCCTGCCCGACCCGGGCACCCAGGCGCCCGGCGGCCCGCCGACCTTCCCGGCCGAGACCATCACCTCGGGCCCCGAGGCCGAGATGCCGGCCGAGGGCCTGCCGCCCGACGACCCGCTGACCCAGGCCCTGCGCGGCATCGACGGTGTCTATCAGCAATGACGAAAAGGCCGGTCCCCCAAGGGGCCGGCCTTCTGCCTTACCGGCGCGGTCGGTGCGGGTTGCACCGTCCCCGTGGGTATTTGAAGAGCAAAGAAGCGGCTTGCGGCGCCCCGGTTCAGCCCGCCTGTTGCAGGTCGGCGGTCAGCCCGGCCAGATCGCCCTTGCGCCTTGCCAGCAGCGCGCCGATCTCGGCCCGTTCCGAGGCGAGCATGTTCACCCCCTCGATGATGATGTTGAAATAGCGGCTTTTCCCGGACTTGTCCGAGACGTGCCATTCCACCTCCATCGGGCTGCGGCCTTTCAGATAGGCGGTCGAGGTCACGGCGAAGAAGGATTTGACTGGCTTCGCGCCGGTGACCTCGATCTTCGAGCCGATGAACTCGCGGAAGCGCTTGCCGTATTTGCGGCCGATATAGCCCTGGAAGGCCTGCTTGTAGGCGGCGAATTCGGCCGGCGCGGCGGCGCGGGCCGCCGGGCCCAAGGCCGAGCGGGCGATGATGTCCACATCGGCGTAGCGCGCGAAGATCGCCTCGAATTCGCGATACATCTGCGCCGGCGGCCGGCCCGAGTTGATCACGGCATAGACCTCGTCCAGCGATCGCTGGATCAGCGCCTTGGCCTGGCCGGTGTCCAGCGCCCAGGCCGGCGTCGCGGCGCAGGCCAGCCCGGCCCCGATCAGCCCCAGGAATCCGCGGCGGGTCTCATTCGGCATAAGGGTCAATGGCCTCTCCTTCCTCTCCCAACTCATGGCGGCGATGCTGGGACCAGATCAGCCGCGTCTGGGCATAACTATCGGCACTTTCGTAAAGGACGCTATCGACGGAATCGCTGAAACGCCCCCGCTCACCAGCTTTTGAGACCACCCGCGCGCCCATGCCGATCAGGTACTGGTCGCGGTTCAGCCAGCCGCGCATCGGATCGATCACGATATCGACAACCCGGCCGGCCGCGTCGCGGGTGCTCGACGGCCCGATCAGCGGCAGCTCCAGATAGGCGCCCTCGCCCACCCCCCAGACCGCCAGCGTCTGGCCGAAGTCGGTGTCCTCCTCGGGCAAGGCGAAATCCTGGCCGGCGGGGTCCAGGAAGCCCGCGAGCCCCAGGGTCGAATTCACCAGGAAGCGGAAAGTGGTGCGCACCGCCGGCGCCGGCTTGCCTTGCAGCAGATGGTTCACCGCCTTGCCCGGCAGCGCCAGGTTCGCGCCGGAATTCCCAATCGCCTGAACGGCTTCGCCGGTTCCCCCGCCAGAGGTTCCGCCGCTGACCCGCTTGACCAGATGCGTATCGACGCCCTTGTTGAACGCATGCACCCGCCGGTTCACCGGCTCCAGCGGATCGGCGATCTGGCCCGAGGGCTGCGCTGAACAGGCGGCCAGGCCCAGGCTTGCGGCAAGAAGGATCCAGGGGCTCAATCTTTTGCTAACCTTCCGTTGCTAGTCCTTGGGCGTCAGGCCGATTCCCGCGCATCGGGAATACGATCTGTTCTGATGCGTAGAGTTGGGATAAGCGCAGCGACAACGCCGGGCAACCCCGGCCGGACGATCAGGAAAGGAACCGGCATGGCTTCGCCGCCGATGCGACATGACGGCCGGCAGGAGCTCGGCAAGGCGCGCGGCCGCGCCTGGCAGCTCTATGCCTTCGTCGGACTGTTTTCCTTTGCCGTGAACATGCTGATGCTGACCGGGCCGCTGTTCATGATGCAGGTCTATGACCGCGTCCTGGCCTCGCGCTCGGTCGAGACCCTGACGGCGCTGTTCCTGCTGGTGGTGTTCCTGTTTGCGCTCATGGGCGTGCTCGACCTGGCGCGCAACCGCATCATGGCCCGCGTCGCCGCCCGCTTCCAGGAGCGGATGGAGGGCCGGGTCTTCACCGCCGCCTTGCAGGACGGCCAGGCCGCCGGATCCGAGCTGGTGGTGCGCGGCGGCATGCGCGACCTCGAGGCGGTGCAGCGGCTGATCGGCTCGCCGGTGCTGATGGCGCTCTTCGACCTGCCCTGGGCGCCGTTCTTCCTGGCGGCGGTCTTCATCTTCCACCCGCTGCTGGGCGCGGTGGCCACGGCGGGGCTGCTGATCCTGGTGGTCGCCACGGTGCTGAACCAGTGGCTCAGCCGCGAATCGCTGCAACAGTCCGCCATCGCCAGCCAGTCGGCCGAGCGCATGTCCGACCTCTACCGCGACGAGGGCGAGCTGATCGGCTCGCTCGGCATGCGCGCCGCCGCCTTCACCCGCTGGCAGGAGGCGCGCGACCGCGCCACCGAGGCGACGATGCGCGGCAGCGACCGCGCCACCGGATTCACCGTGTTTTCCCGCACCTTCCGGCTGTTCCTGCAAAGCGCGCTGCTGGCCGCCGGCGCCTGGCTGGTGCTGCGGCAAGAGGTGACGCCGGGCGCGATGATCGCCTCGTCCATCCTGATGGGCCGCGCGCTGTCGCCGATCGAGCAGGTCGTGGGCGGCTGGTCCATCGTGCAGCGCGCGCAGGACGGCTGGGCCCGGCTGGCCGAGCTTCTGTCGCGCCGCCCGCCCGCGGTGGCCCGCACCCCCCTGCCCCGGCCCGATGCCCAGCTCGAGGTGCGCAACCTGACCGTAGTGCCCCCGGGCCAGGGCGCAGCCACGCTGCGCGGCGTCAGTTTCGACCTGAACCCCGGCCAGGCGCTGGGGGTGATCGGCCCCTCGGGCGCCGGCAAGACCACGCTGGCGCGCGCGATCATCAGCGCCTGGCCCATCGCCGGCGGCTCGATCCGGCTCGCCGGCGCCACGCTCGACCAATACGACCCCGACGTGCTGGGCGGGCTGATCGGCTATCTGCCGCAGCAGGTGACGCTGTTCGACGGCACCATCGCGGAAAACATCGCCCGGCTCTCGCCGCAGCCCGACCCGCAGCGCGTGGTCGCGGCGGCGACGGCCGCGGCCGCGCATCGCATGATCCTCGACCTGCCGCAGGGCTATGACACCAAGGTCAGCCAGACCGGCGGCCGGCTCTCGGGCGGGCAGATCCAGCGCATCGGCCTGGCGCGTGCGCTTTACGCCGAGCCGGCGATCTTCGTGCTGGACGAGCCGAACTCGAACCTCGACAACGAAGGCTCGGCGGCGCTGAACCTCGCCATCCGCAACATCAAGGCGCGCGGCGGCGCCGTCATCATCATGGCGCACCGCCCGGCCGCGATCACCGAATGCGAATTGCTGCTGGTGCTGGACCAGGGCCTGCGCCGCGCCTTCGGGCCGCGCGACGAGGTGCTGAAGTCGCTGGTCAAGAATGCCGACCAGATCGTGCGGGCCCAGGGCCAGGGCGGAGGCGTGACATGACCGATCCCCAGGAAACCGGCCGCGCCCCGGTCGAAAAGCGCAGCCCCGACGACCCGGCGCCCGCCACGCCGCCGCATTTCCGCGCCCGCCGCGCCGAGATGCCGGCGCCGCAGCCGCCCGCACCGCCCCGGCGCCCGGAATGGTCGGCGCGCGGCCCGGTGATCCTGGGCATGGTCACGCTGCTGCTGCTGTTCGGCGGCTTCGGCCTCTGGGCCTGGACCGCGCGCATCGCTGGCGCCGTGGTCGCCGCCGGCCAGGTCGAGGTCGAGCAGCGCCGCCAGGTCGTCCAGCACCCCGATGGCGGCGTCGTGGCCGAAATCCTGATCCATGACGGTGAAAAGGTCAGCGCCGGCCAGGTGCTGGTCCGGCTCGACGGCACGCTGCTCGCCACCGAACTCGCCATCGTCGAGGGCCAGTATTTCGAGATCCTCGCCCGCCGCGGCCGGCTCGAGGCCGAGCGCGCCGACCTCAAGCAGATCACCTTCCCCGAGGAACTGGTCGGCACCGCCGCCAGCCGCCCCGAGCTCAAGGCGCTGATGCAGGGCCAGGAAAGCCTGTTCCGGGCCCGGCTCGACACGCTCGACCAGTCGCTGGGCCAGCTCGCCAAGCAGGCCGAACAGGTGCAGTCGCAGATCGGCGGCATCGACGCCCAGTCCCAGGCGCTGCAAAAGCAGCGCGACTTCATCGCCCAGGAATTGCGCGACCAGCGCTCGCTCCTGGAAAAGGGCCTGGCGCAGGCGCCGCGCGTGCTGGCGCTGGAGCGCGAGGCGGCGCGGCTCGACGGGCTTCTGGGCGAAACCATCGCCACCCGCGCCCGCGCCGTGACCCAGCTGTCGGAAATCGACCTGTCGCGGCTGGAAAAGACCGCCACCCACCGCGAGGCGGCCGAGACCGAGCTGCGCGACCTCGGCTATCGCGAACTCGAGCTGGCCGAGCGCCGCCGCGGCCTGGTGGAACAGATCGCCCGGCTGGAAATCCGCGCCCCGGTCGGCGGCGTGGTGCAGGAACTGCAGGTGACGACGCCGCGCGCGGTGATCCGCGCCGCCGATCCGATCCTGTACATCATCCCGCAGGACCGGCCGCTGGTCGTCGCCGCCCATGTCGCGCCGATCAACATCGACGAGGTGCATCCGGGCCAGCAGGTGGTGCTGCGCTTCTCGTCCTTCTCCTCGCGCACCACGCCGGAAATCGACGGCACGCTCAGCCGGGTCTCGCCCGACACGCTGGTCGACCAGGCCACCCGCGTGCCCTATTACCGCGCCGAGGTGACGATCCCGCCCGAGCAGGTGGCAAAGCTCAAGGGGCTGGAGCTGATCCCCGGCATGCCGGCCGAGGTCTATATCCAGACCGGCGAACGCAGCCCGATGGCCTATCTGGTCAAGCCGCTCAGCGACTATTTCACCCGCGCCTTCCGCGAGAACTGAAAAGGCGCGGCCTGCCCCGACCGCGCCCCTTCCTTCTCTTTTGTGCATAAATATCCTGGGGGTGCGGGGGCAAGGCCCCCGCCGGCGACATCAGACGCCCAGGCACCAGCGCATGACGGCCTTCTGCGCATGCAGCCGGTTCTCGGCCTCGTCGAAGATGACCGAATTCGGCCCGTCCATGACCGCGCTCGTTACCTCGTCGTCGCGATGCGCCGGCAGGCAATGCATGAACAGCGCCTCGGGCTTGGCCCGCGCCATCAGCGCCTCGTTCACCTGATAGCCGCGCAGCTGGTTGTGGCGCCGCTCGCGCGCCGATTGCGGGTCGTGCATCGAGACCCAGGTATCCGTGACCACCAGGTCCGCGCCCTCGACCGCCCTGGCCGGATCGCGCTCGATCACCGCCTGCACGCCCTGCGCGCGGGCAAAGTCCAGCGCCTCACGCTCGGGGTCCAGGGTCGGCGGGCCGGTAAAGGTGAAGTCATAGCCGAACTGCCCCGCCGCATGGATCATCGAACAGCAGACATTGTTGCCGTCACCCGACCACACCACCTTGCGCCCGGCGATCGGGCCGCGATGCTCCTCGAAGGTCATCACATCGGCCATGATCTGGCAGGGATGGGTGCGGTTGGTCAGCCCGTTGATCACCGGGACGCTGGCATGTTCCGCCATCTCCAGCAGCGTCGCCTCCTCGAATGTGCGGATCATGATCAGGTCGACATAGCGCGACAGCACCCGGGCGGTGTCGGCGATGGTCTCGCCATGGCCCAGCTGCATCTCCTTGCCCGACAGCACCATGGTCTGCCCACCCATCTGCCGCACGCCCAGGTCGAAGCTGACCCGGGTCCGGGTCGAGGGCTTCTCGAAGATCAGCGCCACCATGCGGTTCTTCAGCGGCAGGTCGGCATCCGGCGTCCCCTTGGGCAGTCCGGCGCGGGCATCCTTCATTCGGCGCGCGGAATCGATCATCCCGCGCAGCGCGGCCTTGTCGGTGGTGTGGATGTCAAGGAAACTGTTCATCGTGATACGTCTTTCGGATTGATCCGGCCAGCAAGCCGCTTTGCCGATGCGAGGTCAAGGTCCGACCCCGATTTTCTTGGCGCGCCCCGCCAGGCATCGGTGCCGCGTCGCCGCCCGGATCATGCCGCCCGCGGCCGGGATGGCGCAGGCCCTAGCCATCCAGCCGCCCGGCCGCCCGGTCCAGCCGCGCCACCGCCTCGGCGATCTCCTCGTCCGAGATGGTCAGCGGCGGCAGCAGCCGCAGCGTATTGTCGGCCGCGGCCACGGCCAGCACATGCTCGGCATAGCCGGCCTTGACCACATCGCCCGGCGCCACCCGGCATTTCAGCCCCAGCATCAGCCCCTGGCCGCGCACGGCTTCGAACACCGCGGGATGCGCCGCGACCAGGCCTTCCAGCTTTTGCCGCAGCAGCGCCGCCTTGCGGTTGACCTCGGCCAGGAAGGCCGGATCGGCCACGATCTCCATCACGCGCGCGCCCACCGCGCAGGCCAGCGGGTTGCCGCCATAGGTCGAGCCATGCGTGCCCGCCGCCATGCCCGCGGCGGCGGCCTCGGTCGCCAGCACCGCGCCCAGCGGAAAGCCGCCGCCGATGCCCTTGGCGACCATCATGATGTCGGGGGTCACCCCGGCCCATTCATGCGCGAACAGCTTGCCGGTCCGGCCCATGCCCGACTGCACCTCGTCCAGCACCAAGAGCGCGCCGGTTTGGTCGCACAACGCGCGGATGCGGCGCAGGTCGGCATCGGGCAGCGGCCGGATGCCGCCCTCGCCCTGCACCGGCTCCAGCATGACGGCGGCGGTGCGCTCGGACATCGCCGCCTCCAGCGCCGCCATGTCGCCCCAGGGCAATTGCCGGAAGCCCGGCATCAGCGGGCCAAAGCCCTTGACCATCTTCTCGGACCCGGCGGCGGCGATGGCTCCGGTCGAGCGGCCGTGGAAGGCGCCCTCGAAGGTCAGGATCTCGATCCGCTCGGGATCGCCCATCTCGTCCCAGTATTTGCGCACCATCTTGATCGCCAGTTCGGCCGCCTCGGTGCCGGAATTGGTGACGAAGACCGTGTCGGCGAAGGTGGCCTCGACCAGCAGGTCGGCCAGCCGCTCCTGCTCGGGGATCTGGTAGAGGTTCGAGACATGCCAGATCCGCCCCGCCTGCGCGGTCAGCGCGGCGACCAGCTCGGGGTTGGCATGGCCCAGCGCGTTCACGGCGATGCCCGCGCCCAGGTCCAGGTATCGCGTGCCGTCGGTGGCGATGGCCCAGGAGCCCTCGCCGCGCTCGAAGGCGATGGGCGCGCGATTATAGGTCGGCAGGACGTGCGAAATCATGGGGATGTCCTCTCTGGGAACAGCCGCGCCCGGCGCGGCACCAGTGATGTCAGGAAGGCAGGCGGGATCGGTCGTCGACAGGATCAACGTCGGGGACGGGCGGTAAAGGCGGTCCATGCGATCATGGCCCAGCGCATAGCGCGGACGCGCGCGGCGTGCAACGGATTTTCACGGCGGCTTTTCACGGCTTCATGCGATAGCCGCTGTCGAGCCAGCGCCAACCCGTCCACAGCACCAGCGCCACGGTGCCGCCGCAGACCGCAAGACCGCGCAGCACCGGCGCGTCCGAGACCCCGGCGATGCCGTAGCGCGCGCCGTCGATCAGATAGAAGACCGGGTTCCAATGCGCCAGCGTGCGG
The DNA here is from genome assembly GCF_004407025.1 of Paracoccus sp. DMF. NCBI lineage: Bacteria > Pseudomonadati > Pseudomonadota > Alphaproteobacteria > Rhodobacterales > Paracoccaceae > Paracoccus > Paracoccus sp. DMF. The sequence continues at coordinate 1,477 of NZ_SOKV02000031.1, read as the reverse complement.
AACGGCTCGGGCAGCGCCTCGACCGAATAGAAGGTGCCGGACAGGAACGACAGCGGCGTCACGACGAAATTGGTGATCGCCGCCATCTGGTCGAATTTCTGCGCGACGATGCCGCCCAGCAGGCCCAGCCCCCCCATCAGGAGCGCGCCCAGCACGACGAAGCACAGCGCCCAGAGCGGATGCGCCACGCCCTGGCCCAGCACCAGCGCCATGCCGGCGGCGATGGCGCCGGCGACGATCAGCGCCCGCACCACGGCGCCGATCAGATAGCCGGCCAGGATCTCGGTCGCCGACAAGGGCGGCATCAGCGTGTCGACGATATTGCCCTGCATCTTGGCCGAGATCATGCTCGAGGAGGTATTGGCGAAGGCGTTCTGGATCACCGTCATCATCAGGATGCCCGGTCCCAGGAAGACCAGGTAGGGCAGGCCCATGACCGCGCCGCGGTCGCGGCCCAGCGCCAGGGCGAAGACCGCCACGAACAGCGCCGAGGTCATCAGCGGCGCCAGCACCGTCTGCTGCCAGACGTTCATGAAGCGCATGATCTCGCGCCGCGCCAGGGTGTAAAGCCCCAGCCAGTTCACCCGGCCAAAGCGGCGCACGCCCATCTGGCGGATCGCGGCGGGGCTCTCGGGGCGGGTCTCGGACGGCTGCATCGGCGCTCCTTGAATTTGCGGCGGCGGACGGGTAAATCTGGCTATCCCCGGATTTAAGCCCGGGCCCGGCGGAATTGAAGCCGGGAAGCAGCCGTGAACACGAAGGGCACCGGGACCGCAGCCGGTGCAGGAAAGGCAAGTGATGTCCTGGACCGACGAGCGCGTCGAGACGCTGAAACGCATGTGGGCCGAGGGACAATCGGCCAGCCAGATCGCCAAGGAGCTGGGCGGCGTCACCCGCAACGCGGTGATCGGCAAGGTCCACCGGCTGGGCCTGTCGAATCGCAGCGACGAGGCCGAGGCAGCGGCGCCTGAGCCGGCACCGAAGCCCGCAGTCGCGGCGGCACCGGCGCCGGAGCCCGCGCCGAAACCCGCGGCACCCGAGCCCGCACCGCAGCCCCGGGCCGCGGCCCCGGCGGCCGAGCCCGCGCCGGAACAGGCCGCAGCCCCGGCCGCGCCCGGCTTCAACCGCCGCACGCTGGTCCCCTCGGGCCAGCCGCTGCCGCCGCAGCCCTCGGCCAACGAGATCAGCCCCGAGGCGCTGGCCTCGGTGCGCGAGGTGGAAAAGCGCGCCCGCAAGCTGACGCTGATGGAACTGACCGAACGGACCTGCAAATGGCCGATCGGCGACCCGGCGACCGACAAGTTCTGGTTCTGCGGCCTGCCCTCGGTCCCCGGCAAACCCTATTGCGAGGCCCATGTCGGCGTGGCCTTCCAGCCGATGAGTTCGCGCCGCGACCGTCGCCGCTGAACCAAGGCGCCCCCCAATAAGGCACCGCGCCCCGGCTTTCTCTTTTGTGCAGAAATATCCCGGGGGGAGC
>NZ_SOKV02000030.1:0-40003 GCF_004407025.1 Paracoccus sp. DMF | reverse complement strand
CAGCTCTTTCTGCTGCTCGGTCACGTCCTTCTTCTCCGCCTCGAGCTGCTTATTGCTCGATGAACTGGCGCCGCTCTCCGCCTGCGATGCCATAGGCCTGATCGCGCACCGCCACATCGGCCTCGGTCTCTTTCATCGGTATGCGCTGGGCAGTCGCTGGGGCTGCTGGCCAAGATAGGAATCGGCCTGCGCGCGATGGTGGCAGCCGTGCCCGGGCTCGGCATGGTGGCGACGGCGATCCGAGCCATTGGGCTGGCCTTGGTCGCCAACCCAATCGGCATCGCGGTTACCGCGGTGGCTAGTGCCGCTTATCCAGTCGGATACCTGCGAGATCGTGCTGGCCGATCACCTCCAGATGCTACCGATTGCATTGCCGCCCGAGGGGTCGAGATCACCGTCGCTTTCGGCTACCTGTTCGCGGCGCAGGTGATGGGCGTCTATATCGCCGAAGAGGTCGAGATTTTCGGCCCGCCAGGGCAGATGCGCATCACCGGCTATGCCGCTGCCCACGGCAAGAGCGACGGCGGCAAGAGCCCCATCAGCACGGCGCGCACGCGCAGCTGGCCCGAAGGGACCAAGGTTTCGGCCATGGTCGGCAAGATCGCCGGCGAGAGCGGCTTCAAGGTGGCGGTTTCGGCCGGAGCGGGCGAGGTCTCGCTGCCGCATATCGACCAGATCGACGAAAGCGACATGAACCTGCTGACCCGCGTTGCGCGCGACCAAGGCCTGATCTTCAAGCCGGGCGGCGGCGCGCTGGTCATGTGCAAGCCGGGCGAAAGCGCCAGCGCGAGCGGGCAGGCCCTGCCGGTGGTCGCGCTGACGCCCAAGGACGTAACCAGTTGGTCAATGCGCCGCGCCCGCCGCGCGGCCTTTGACAAGGTCGTGGCGGCCATCGCGACCTGGGCCGCAGCGAGCCGGTCGACGTTGAGGCCGATGCGCGGCCCGAGGGCGTGTCAGGTGTGGCGCAGGTCAAGCGGCTGAAGCAGATCTATCCGACCGAGGCGGCTGCGCGGGCGGCGGCCGAGGCAGAAGCGAATCGGGCAAAGCGCGGCGCGACGACCGTGCGGCTGAAGCTGCCCGGCCGAGCCGACCTGATGGCCGAGGGCAGGGTGCGGCTGACCGGCTTCAGGCCGGGTGCCGCCGGCGAATGGCTGGTGACCTCGGTCTCTCATAGCCTCGATGACGGCGGATGGTCGGCCTCGGTCGAAGCCGAGGCGCCGTAGGACGGTTGGCGCCGTCCACGATATGCGGCGACGCTAAGCACGACAGCTGTTTATTTCCGAGGCATGTTGGCCGAAAAGTGGTGCATTTTATCATCGCTAATGATCCCATCCTGCACGCTCTTCATGACAATATAAGGTCGCATTAATGGGGAGCCGAAACGGTACCTGATGCGCCTCGCTGTTCCAGTCCTTTCGAGAATTAATGCGCGCTCTACTTCGGAGAAGTTCTTTAAGTGCTGCATAGTTTGGAATATCATACAGACGGTTTGTAATCATCTGCAATGGTGCCCGAACTGACGCGGCGCTGAAAAAACCCAGTTCATCCACTTCTGCCGTGGCGCAAGCGAGTAGAACTTCTTTATAGATGTTTCCGGGCTGGGGCGCTTTTAGTGGCATCGTAGTAGTCTTTCACAATGGATCTCTGCCATTGCTCAAGAGCGGAAGAAATTCCGGACCGAACATTGGAAATATCAAGATGGGTAGAGTTTCGTCCAAGCGCGTCTTTGAGTAAGTTCAACGTGATGAGATGCGTAATGTAAGGCAAGCCTTGGCTCAAAGAAGTTATAACTGACTTGGCCTTGGCGTCTGATATCATTTCAAGGCGTTTTAGCCCGTTTTCAACAATAGACGATATTTCGCCTTCTGACATGCGAGGCATTGGAATCTGCACCAGTGCTCGCTCGATTGAGATGTGACCATCCAAGAGCTGGTCAACCGAATCTGCTACGCCGATTACGATGATGGTCACATCAACCGCGTAATCCGAGAGGCCTTTGATAGTATCCGACATCAGAACGTCCGTTTTTTGTCGGTTAATCTATCGAATTCATCAAAAACGATGATGAGTTTAGCCATGCTAGCGGCAAAAGCCAATGCTTGCCTTACCGACGAAGGCGTTATGTTTTCTGGGAGGTGTTGATCAAAGGTTATGGTTTCGGTTTTGCTCTCAGCGCCAAAGCCAATTTCCTGCTTTTTCCGCGTGTATCGCAGTTCACTAAACACCTTTTTCCACAAGCTTGCGAACGTATCGGCGCCATCACAGTTCACCCTTTGCGATACCCGGCCTTCGGGCAGAATGGCCGGTAGAAGGTTAGCCATAGACGTCTTACCGACGCCACGTTGCCCGAGGCATCGAGCACAAATCCTGCATGGGCGGAAGCGCCGACCCGCCAGCCGACGATCCGCCGGGCATAGGCTTCGGTGACGAACGCCACATATGGGTGAAATCGTCGTCCATTGGGCTCGGATGGCGCCACAATGGACGCCCCCAGAGCATGTCGGCGCGGGCCTGCCCGGGCTATTCGGGTTCGGCCAGCCGCTCCTGCCACATCTTCCGGAAGGCCGGCCGGGCCTGGCAGTCGTCCAGCCAGGCCCCCGCGGCCGGGAACTGCTCGATCAGCGCGCCATAGCCTTGGGCATAGCGCAGGATCTCGGCCACGTTCAGGTCGGCTACGGTGAAGCGGCCGCCGACCAGATGGCCGTGCCGCGCCAGATGCGCGTCCAGGACCGCCAGCGGTCGCACCAGCCGCTCGGCCGCATGGCCGACGGCGGCCTGCGCCGCGCCGGGCTGGGCCTGGCCGGGGCGGTGGTTGAACAGGATCGCCAGCGCGTCCGGCTCGATCATGGTGGCGGCGTAGAAGCTCCATTGCAGCATCAGCGCATCTTCCACCATGTCGGCGGGGCCGAAGGGCTGGCCGTGCTTGCGCGCCAGGTGCAGCGTGCAGGCCAGCGATTCGGACAGCACCAGGTCGCCGTCCTGGATCACCGGGATCGCCCCGGCGGGCGAGAGCTTCAGGAAGCTCTCCGAGCGGGTGTTGAGCGGCGCCCCGGGCGCGCCGGCATCCTCCAGCCGATAGGCCTGGATCACCGGCACCTGCTTGAACGGCAGGCCCAGCTCGTGACACAGCCAGATGATGCGCGAGGCGCGCGAGCGGGTGACGCCATAGACGGTCAGCATGGTTCTCTCCCGTGATGCCTGGGCGCAGGTTAGGCCCGCTTACAGCACCTGGGCAAGATAGCGCATCATGTTGCCGCCCATGACCTTGGCGATCTGCTCGTCGCCGAGGCCCGCATCCATCAGCGCCTGGGTCAGCGCCGCCAGATGCGCCACGTCGAAGGGCGCGTCGACCGAACCGTCGTAGTCCGAGCCCAGCGAGACCGCGTCCTCGCCCACCAGCGCGATGGCGGCCTGAATCGAGGCGGCGATGTCGGCCGGCGTCCTGCCGCAGTTCACATCCGCCCAGAAGCCGATGCCGATCACGCCGCCCTTGCGGGCAATGGCCTGCACCAGGTCGTCGGGCAGGTTGCGCGGGCTGGCGCATTGGCCGTGGATGCCGGTATGGGACAGGATCGGCCGCGTGCCGGGAATGGCCAGCACGTCGCGCACCAGCTGCGGGCTCGCGTGCGCCAGGTCGATGATCATGCGCTTGGCCATCATCTCGGCCACCACCTCGCGGCCGAAATCCGACAGGCCCGATTCCGCCCCGCCCTCGCCATGCAGGCTGCCGCCAAGCTCGTTGTCGAAGAAATGCGTCAGCCCGACCAGCCGGAAGCCGGCGCCGTAAAGCACCTGCAGATTGGCGATATTGCCCTCCAGCGGATGGCCGCCCTCGGTGCCCAGCAGGGCGCCGACGGTATGGGCGCCGTTCTGCCGCGCCTCCAGCAGCACCTGCAGATCCTCGGCCGAGCGGATCAGCATCAGGGCCTCCGGCGCGCGCTCGGCGGCGCGGCGCAGCGCCGCGGCCTGGACCAGCGCGCGCTCCTTCAGGCTGAACCAGGCCGAGAACGGCCGCAGCTGGCCGATGAACAGCGGCGTGATATTGTCGGGCGCCTCGGCGGAGTTATGGCTGTAGTTCTGGCCGCGCGGGCTTTTGGTGACGGTGGTGAAGACCTGGACCGCGACATTGCCTTCGGCCAGCCGCGGCACGTCGACGTGACCCCGCCCGGCCCGGTCCAGCAGGTCGCGATCCCACAGCAGCGCGTCCGAATGCCAGTCGCCGATGACCAGCCGCCGATGCAGCGCCTCGGCCTCGGGCGAGACCGGCCAGCCCGCCTCGGGCATGGTCACCGGGTTCAGCCGCCGCTCGACGAAGCCCGGGCCCCAGATCGCCAGGCCCGCCGCGGCCAGCACGACCAGCACCGCGAGCCCCATGAAGATGCGCCGGATCATGCCGCCCCCTTCCGTTTCCGCCAACCATAGGCCGCGCCCCGGCCCAAGGCGACGAAAATCCGCCCGGCTTCTTTCTTGCACAAATATCCTCGGGGGGTCCGGGGGGCGAAGCGCCCCCGGCTCGCGCAGCCCGGTAAGCCCCCCGGGTCACGGCGTTTGCGAAAGGCCCGCGCAACGCGGGCAGGGGACAGTCGCCATGTTTGACGAGATGCAGCGCATTCTCATGGGCGAACAGGATATGCGCTTCGCGCTCGAGGTCCTGTTCCGCACCACCATCGTCTATTTCTACACGCTGATGCTGATGCGCTGGCTGGGCGGGCGCACGGTGGCACAGCTTTCCGTCGTCGAATTCCTGCTGGTGATCGCCATCGGCTCGGCGGTGGGCGATTCGCTCTCTACCCCGAGGTGCCGATGCTGCCGGCGATGTTCGCGATCCTGATCGTCTCGATCTACAACAAGCTCATCGACAAGGCGATGCCGGCCTCGCCCTGGTTTTGCCGCGTCTTCGAGGGCCGGCCGCGCATCGTCATCAGCCAGGGCCGGGTGCATGCCGACCGGCTGCGCCGGCAGGGCATCGGCGTGCACGAACTCTACAGCAAACTGCGCCAATGCGGCATCGAGGACCTGGCGCAGGTGAAATTCGCCATCCTCAAGGCGGACGGCGGCATCTCGATCCTGAAGCATGGCGAGCATGGCGGCGAGGGGCTCTACCAGCCGCCGGTGCTGCCGGCGCGGGAAATGGCCTGGGCCGAACGACGATGAACGACGGCAAGCAGTCCCGCCAGACGCTGAAGCGCCAATTGCGCAGCGGCCATTCCTTCCGGGCCGAGACCCCGGACATTTTGATCGTGTCCTTGGCCCGGCCCTCGGCGCTGCCGCTGACGGGCGCTTGCGCGCCGTGCCGCGGTGCCGCAATCTGGCGCCATGCCAGCAGCGCGCCAGCGAGGGACAAGATGACGCAGCCGGAGCACCCGCAGGGCCAGCCCGCGATCCGCACCACCGCCATGCCGGCCGACACCAACCCGGCCGGCGACATCTTCGGCGGCTGGCTGATGTCGCAGATGGATCTGGCCGCCGGCAATGTCGCCGCCCGCCGCGCGCGCGGGCGCTGCGCCACGGTCGCCGTGGACAGCTTCACCTTCCACCAGCCGGTCAAGGTCGGCGACGAAGTCTCTGTTTTCGCGACCATCCTGCGCGAAGGCCGCAGCTCGATGCAGCTGCATGTCGAGGCCTGGCGCCGCTCGCGCGAGGGCGAGGAGACCCAGTGCGTGACCCGGGCGAGCTTCGTCTTCGTGGCGCTGGACGCCGACGGCCGTCCGCGCCCGCTGCCGTCCGCGGATTGACCATTTCCGCCCCGCCCGGCGGGCGGCAGACGGGCAGTCCGGAAAATCCGCAGGCCGGGCCCGGCATTGTGCATAGAAGCCGGTTGCAATCCGCAAGCACCGCCGATTAGTCTGACAGGGCGGAATAAAGAACCATAGAAAACAGGGGGCCCGCATCGTGACTTCGCCAACCGGCAACGAGGCTTTCGTTGTCTTCGACCACGTCCAGAAAAGCTATGACGGCCAGACGCTTGTGGTGAAGGACCTGAACCTTTCCATCGGCAAGGGCGAGTTTCTGACCATGCTGGGTCCGTCCGGCTCGGGCAAGACCACCTGCCTGATGATGCTGGCCGGATTCGAGACCGCCACCCATGGCGAGATCCGGCTGGACGGTCGCAACATCAACGACGTGCCGCCGCACAAGCGCGGCATCGGCATGGTGTTCCAGAACTATGCCCTGTTCCCGCACATGACCGTGGGCGAGAACCTGGCCTTTCCGCTGCAGGTGCGCGGCATGGCCAAGGCCGAGCGCGAGAGCCGGGTCGCCCGCGCGCTCGACATGGTGCAGATGGGCCGCTTCGCCAGCCGCCGCCCGGCGCAGCTTTCGGGCGGCCAGCAGCAGCGCATCGCGCTGGCCCGCGCGCTGGTCTTCGACCCCAAGCTGGTCTTGATGGACGAGCCGCTGGGCGCGCTGGACAAGCAGCTGCGCGAGCATATGCAGTTCGAGATCAAGGCCCTGCACGACCGGCTGGGCATCACCGTGGTCTATGTCACCCATGACCAGGGCGAGGCGCTGACCATGTCGGACCGCATCGCCGTGTTCAACGACGGCCGCATCCAGCAGCTTGCGGCGCCGCCGGTGCTGTACGAACAGCCCGAGAACAGCTTCGTCGCCGGCTTCATCGGCGAAAACAACGCGCTGCGCGGCACGATCGAGCAGCTTCAGGGCGACAAGGCGCTGGTCCGGCTGCAGAATGGCGAGGTGATCGACGCCACCGCCGTCAATATCCGCGAAAGCGGCCAGACCACCACGGTCTCGATCCGGCCCGAGCGGGTCGAGTTCAAGCCCGACCTGATGCCCGCCGGCGCCCATACCGTCGAGGCCCAGGTCCGCGACGTGGTCTATATGGGCGATATCCTGCGGGCCCGGCTGAACGTCGCCGGGCAGGACGATTTCGTGATGAAATACCGCAATACGCTGGGCCAGGTGAAGCTGTCGCCCGGCCAGACCATCCGCATCGGCTGGCACCCCGAGGATGCGCGGGCGCTGGATCCGGTCTGATTTCGCATCGAAACAAGGAGCTATGATGAAACGCATATTGATCCTGACCTCGGCCCTGGTCGCCTCGGCGTCCGTGGCCCAGGCGCAGGACAAGCAGGTGAACCTGCTGTCCTGGGGCGGTGCCTATGGCAACAGCCACGTCCAGGCCTATGCCAAGCCGTTCGAGGCCAAGACCGGCATCAAGGTCACGGTCGCCGACGCCGACAACCCGGCCACGCCGCTCAAGGCGCAGGTCGAGGCCGGCAATGTCACTACCGACGTGGCCTCGGTGGAATATGCCGACGCGGTGCGGCTGTGCGACGAGGGGCTGCTGGAAACCATCGACCCGGCGATCCTGGCACCCGCGCCGGACGGCGCCGCGGCGGCCGACGACTTCATCGAGGGTGCGGTGACCGACTGTTTCGTCGGCACCGACGTCTATTCGATGATCCTGGCCTATGACGACAGCAAGTTCATCGACGCCAAGCCCGCCGGTCCGGCCGATTTCTTCGACACCGCGAAATTCCCCGGCAAGCGCACCATGCGCAAGGGCGCCAAGTTCAACCTGGAATACGCGCTGCTGGCCGATGGCGTGGCGCCGGACAAGGTCTATGAGGTGCTGGGCACGCCCGAGGGCGTCGACCAGGCCTTCGCCAAGCTCGACACCATCAAGAACAACGTGATCTGGTGGGAAGCCGGCGCGCAGCCGCCGCAGCTTCTGGCCGATGGCGAGGTCAGCATGGCCTTCGCCTTCAACGGCCGGATCTTCGACGCGGCCCAGAAAGAGGGCAAGCCCTTCAAGATCGTCTGGGACGGCCAGATCTATGAAATGGAAGGCTGGGTGATCCCGAAGGGCGCCCCGCACCTCGAGGCGGCCAAGGAGTTCGTCACCTTCTCGACCTCGCCCGAGCCGCAGGCCCGCGCCGCCGAATTCATCAGCTACGGCCCGCCGCGCAAATCGGCCGCCGCGCTGGTCGGCAATGTCGAGGGCACCGAGGTGGCGATGGGCCCGAACCTGCCGACCTTCGCCGACAACATGGACGGGGCGCTCGCCTCGAACCTGGACTTCTGGGTCGATCACGACGCCGAACTGCAAGAGCGGTTCAACGCCTGGCTGGCGGCGAACTGACGCCAATCCGGTCGCGGCGGGATCAACCCGCCGCGATCCGTGAAGCCCGAACGGGCGCGAACCGGCCAACGAGCCGCATAAAACCAACGGGAGTTCGTCATGAAGAATGTGTTGATCCTGACCACGGCCTTGTGCGGGTTGGGCGTTGCGGCGCAGGCCCAGGACAAGGAGGTCAACGTGGTCTCCTGGGGCGGCGCCTATGAGAAATCGCAGGTCGAGGCCTATAACATTCCCTTCGCCAAGGAGACGGGGATCAAGGTCAACATGATGGCCGCCGACAACCCGGCCACCCCGCTCAAGGCCCAGATCGAGGCCAAGAACATCACCGGCGACGTGTTCGACATCGAGGTCTCGGACGCGATCCGCCTCTGCGACGAGGGCGCGCTGGTCGAGATCGACCCGGCCAGCCTGCCGCCGGCGCCGGACGGCACGCCCGCGTCCGAGGACTTCATCCCCGGCGCGCTGCGCGACTGCGCGGTGGCGAACATCTTCTGGGGCACGGTCATCGCCTATGACAAGACCAAGTTCCCCGACGGCCCGCCCACCACCGCCGCGGATTTCTTCGACACCGCCAAGTTCCCGGGCAAGCGCGGCCTGCCGAAAAACCCCAAGCGCACGCTCTACCTGGCGCTGATCGCCGATGGCGTCGCCCCCGACCAGGTCTATGAAGTGCTGGACACGCCCGAGGGCGTCGACAAGGCCTTCGCCAAGCTGGACACCATCAAGAAGGACGTGGTCTGGTGGGAAGCCGGCGCCCAGCCGGTGCAGCTGCTTGCCGATGGCGAGGTCACGATGGCGACCGGCTATAACGGCCGCTTCTTCGACGCCATGGTGGCCGAGGGCAAGCCTTTCGAGATCATCTGGGACGGCCAGTTCATGGACATGGACATGTTCGCCATTCCCAAGGGCTCGCCCAACCCCGAGGCGGCGATGGCATACCTGAAATTCGCCACCGACACCCAGCGCCTGGCCGATCAGGCGAAATGGATCGCCTATGGCCCGTCGCGCAAATCCTCGGCGGCGCTGGTCGGGCTCTATCAGGACGGCAAGACCGAGATGGCCCCGCACATGCCGACCAGCGAGGAGCACATGAAGACCGCCGTCATGGACGATCCGGAATGGTGGGCCGACCACGATGCCGAGATGGCCGAGCGCTTCAACGCCTGGCTGGCCGCCAACTGATCCCTGCGCCGCCGCCCGGCCCGGTCCGGGCGGCGGCGGCCGACGATGCCCGCCCTTAGCCTGACGAAGGATCAAGATGTCCAACGCGCTTGACCCCCATGCCGCCATCGTGACCGAGGCCGGCGGCCTCGACCCGGGCGGCCCCCTGCGGACGGCCGACGGCCAGCCGCTGACCCGGGCGCTGGCGCGCAGCTCGCGCCGGGCGCGGCGTCGCGCCTTCCTGCTGGTGCTGCCGCTGCTGCTGTTCGTGCTGCTGACCTTCCTGCTGCCGATCGGGCAGATGCTGCAACGCTCGGTCAAGAACGACGGCTTCTCGGCCAATATGCCGCAGCTCTCGGCCTGGTTCCACGAACACCCGCGCGGCACCGAGCCCGACGATGCCGCCTGGGCGGCGCTGGCCGCCGACCTGACCGCCGCGGCCGAGGCGCGCAGCATCGGCCTGGTCGGGACCAGGGTGAACTACGACATGCCGGGCACGCGCTCGCTCTTCACCTCGGCCGGGCGCAAGGCCCGCGGCGGCATCGAGCCGCCCTATCGCGAGGCGATCCTCGCGATGGACGAGAAATGGGGCGATCCCAAGCTGTGGTCGGTGATGCGCGAGGCTTCCTCGGCCTATACCTCGAACTTCTACCTGGCGGCGCTGGACCGGACCCGCGACGACGACGGCAACATCACCATGGCGCCCGAGCAGCAGCAGATCTATGTCAAGCTGTTCCAGCGCACCTTCTGGTTGTCGCTGATCATCACCTTCACCACCTTCCTGCTGGGCTTTCCCATCGCGCATCTGCTGGCGACGCTGCCGATGCGCAAGTCGAACCTGCTGATGATCCTGGTGCTCTTGCCGTTCTGGACCTCGCTGCTGGTTCGGACCACGGCCTGGATGGTGCTGTTGCAGCAGCAGGGCGTGGTCAACGACATCCTGGTCTGGCTGGGGCTGATCGGCAACGACCAGCGGCTGCAGATGATCTTCAACCAGACCGGCACGATCATCGCCATGACGCATATCCTGCTACCCTTCATGATCCTGCCGCTCTATTCGGTGATGCGCACCATCAACCCCAGCTATGTGCGCGCGGCGCGCAGCCTGGGCGCGACCAGCTGGACGGCGTTCCGGCGCATCTATTTCCCGCAGACCCTGCCGGGGCTCGGGGCCGGGGCGCTTCTGGTCTTCATCCTGGCCGTGGGCTACTACATCACCCCGGCGCTGGTCGGCGGCTCGTCGGGGCAGCTGATCTCGAACCTGATCGCGATGCACATGACCCAGACGCTGAACTGGTCCATGGCGGCGGCGCTGGCCGCGCTGCTGCTGGGCGGCGTCCTGCTGCTCTACTGGGTCTATGACCGGCTGGTCGGCATCGACAACCTGAAACTGGGGTAACCGCCATGGCGCTTCCGACTTACGCCTCGCCGCTGGAAAAGGTCTGGCATTACGCCTACCTGGCGATCTGCGCGGCGATCTTCTTCTTCCTGATCGCGCCGATCGTGGTGGTGATCCCGCTCAGCTTCAACGCCGAGCCCTATTTCACCTTCACCGACAAGATGCTGTCCTTCGACCCCGAGGGCTATTCGATGCGCTGGTATCGCAGCCTGCTGACCTTCGGCATGGCCAACCCGGATGCGCCGGGCGGGCTCGGCTGGTGGGCGGATGCCTGGCAGAACGCGAAATGGGTGAATGCGGCCAAGTCGTCGATCATCATCGGCTTCTTCTCGACCATCCTCGCCACGGTGCTGGGCACGCTGGCGGCGCTGGGCCTGTCGCGGCCCGAGATGCCGTTCCGCCGCATCATCATGGCGGTGCTGATCTCGCCGATGATCGTGCCGATCATCATCACCGCGACGGGGATGTTCTTCTTCTACTCGAACCCCTGCGAGCCCTTGACCTGGATCGGGCTGAACCCGCAATGCGGCAAGCTCGCCGGCACCTACCTGGGCGTGATCCTGGCCCATGCCACGCTGGGCATCCCCTTCGTCATCATCACGGTGACGGCGACGCTGATCGGCTTCGACCAGTCGCTGGCCCGCGCCGCGGCCAGCCTCGGGGCCAACCCGCGCACCACCTTCTTCCGCATCACCATGCCGCTGATCCTGCCCGGCGTGATCTCGGGCGCGCTCTTCGCCTTCGTCACCTCCTTCGACGAGGTGGTGGCGGTGCTGTTCATCGCCGGCCCCGACCAGCAGACCATCCCGCGCCAGATGTGGAACGGCATCCGCGAGCAGATCTCGCCCGCGATCCTGGCCGTCGCCACGCTGCTGGTGATCTTCTCGATCGCGCTTCTAGCCACGGTCGAGATGCTGCGCCGCCGCTCGGAACGGCTGCGGGGCATCACGCCGCATTGAGCGGCTCATGCCCCGGCCCTGAACCCGCCGCCCTTGCCGGGCGGCGTCTTCAGGACGGCCCCAAAGGCACGGCCCCCGCGCTTCACTGTTCACGCGCCTTCTTTGTTTCAGAAATACCCCCCGCCGGAGGCCAGCACCCGCGCCGCCCCTCAGGGCAGGATCGAGATCCAGAACCAGATCGACAGGATCGACAGCACGGTGGACACCAGCACCGTCGTCGCCGCCACCCGCTTCGCCGCGCCATAGATCGAGGCAAAGAGATAGGCATTCACCCCCGGCGCCATGCTGGCGGTGATGACGGCGGAACGCAGCGGCCCGACCGGCAGCTGGAAAAGCTGCCCCAGGCTCCAGGTGATGGTCGGATGAACCAGCAGCGAGGCCAGGCAGCAGACTGCGATGGCCTTGCCGTCGCCTTCGGGGCGATAGCGATAAAGCACGCCGCCCAGCCCGAACAGCGCCGCCGGCAGCGCCGCCCGCGCCATCATCTCGGCCGCGGCCCAGAAGCCCTCGGGCATCACCAGCCCGGCCTGCATCAGCAGGTTCATCGCCACGCCGCACAGGATGCCGATGATCAGCGGCGTATGCAGCACCCCGGACAGCGCCCGCATGGCGATGCGCCCGGCCGGCAGGCTTTGGCCGCGCGCCCGCGTCACCTCCATCATGGTGATGCCGAAGGTGTAGAGCAGCGGCGAATGGATCGCGATGATCGCGACGTTGCCGGCCAGCGCCTCGGCGCCATAGGCGCGCTCCATGATCGGGATGCCCAGGAGCAGCGAGTTCGAGAACAGGCAGCAGAAGCCGATGGCGACCGCATCCTCGGGGCTGCGCTTCAGCCAGTAGAGCGCCAGCCCCCAGCCGATGAAATACGAGGCGAAGGCGCCGCTATAGAAGGCCACCCACATGCCGATGCTGAAATTCTCGGCCATGTCCAGCCGGGCCACGTTCACGAACAGCAGCACCGGCACCGCGAAGTTCTGCGCGAAACGCATCAGCCCGTCGACCGCCACCTCGTTGAACATCCGGCGCCAGGCCACCAGGTAGCCGAAGCCGATGACGATGAAGACCGGCAGGATGACCTCGAAAAGGATCGTCATGCCAGCTCGATCTGCAGCCCGTCGTGGGCCGGCACGACATGGGCGGGCGTCTCGGCCATCACCGCGTCGTAATCCAGCTCGATATGCATGTTGGTGATGACGCCCCGCGCGCAGCCCGAACGCGCGATCCACTCCAGCGCCAGCGCCAGATGCGCGTGGCTGGGATGCGGCGTGCGGCGCAAGGCATCGCAGATGAAGACCTCGCAGCCCTGGATGGCGGGCCAGGCCGCCTCGGGGATCGCCAGCACGTCGGGCAGGTAGACCAGGCCCGCGCCCGCGCCGATGCGGAACCCCAGCGCCGGAATGTCGCCATGGTTCACCGCGAAGGGCAGGAAGTCGATCGCGCCGCCCGCGCCCTCGACCGCGAAGCGGCCGCGGATCGGGGCGATCTCGCAGACCGGCGGATAGGACGAGCCCTCCGGCGTCTCGAAGATATAGCCGAAGCGGCTGCGCAACGCGGCCTCGGTCTGCGCATCGGCCCAGACCGGCATGATGCGGCGCATGTTGAAGACCACCTGCCGCAGGTCGTCGATGCCATGGATGTGGTCGGCATGCGGATGGGTATAGACCACCGCGTCCAATTCGCCCACGCCGGCGTCCAGCATCTGTGGCACGAAATCCGGGCCGGTGTCGATCAGCACCCGTGTCACGCCCCCGGGCCCGACACGCTCGAGCAGCAGCGAACAGCGCCGGCGCCGGTTGCGCGGGTTCGCCGGGTCGCATTCGCCCCAGCGGCCCCCCAGCCGCGGCACGCCGCCGGACGAGCCGCAGCCCAGGATCGTGGCACGGATCATGCCACGGCCTTGGCGAACAGCCGGTCGAAATTCGCGCTGGTCAGGGCGGCGAATTCGGCTTCGGAAAGGCCTAGCGCCTTTGCGCCGGCCCGGGCGGTATGGGCGACGAAGGCCGGCTCGTTGCGCTTGCCGCGATGCGGCGGCGGCGCCAGATAGGGCGCGTCGGTCTCGACCAGGATGCGGTCGCGGGGGGCGGCGAGGAAGATCTCGCGGATCTCGGTCGAGCGCGGAAAGGCGGCGATGCCCGACATCGACAGGTAAAAGCCCAGGTCGAGCGCGGCGCGGGCCAGTTCCGGCCCCGAGGTGTAGCAATGCATGACGCAGGAATAGGCGCCGGCGCGGTGCTCCTCGGTCAGGATGCGGGCCATGTCGGCATCGGCGTCGCGGGAATGGATGATCAGCGGCAGGCCGGTCCGGCGCGCGGCCTCGATATGGATGCGCAGGCTTTCGGCCTGCACCGCGGCGCTCTCGGCGGTATAGTGATAGTCGAGGCCGGTCTCGCCGATGCCGACGAATTTCGGATGCGCGGCCAGCGCGACCAGTTCCTCAACCGTGACGAGCGGCTCTTCGGCGGCATACATCGGATGGACGCCGGCGGCGTAGAAGACGCCCGGATGCGCCTCGGCGATGGCGCGCACGCGCGGCTCGTTGCCCATGCGGGTGCAGATCGTGATCATGCGCGTCACCCCGGCAGCGCGGGCGCGCGCGACCAGCTCGGCCTGCTGGCCGTCGAAATCGGGAAAGTCCAGGTGGCAGTGGCTGTCCACCAGGGCGGGCAAGGGAGTCTCGGACATCGGCGGATCCGTTACAGGGCGGGCTGGTTCGCAAGCCCGATCAGCATATCCAACACCAGCGCGGAAGGGTCAAGGTTGACGGCCCGGCCGGCGCGGGCCCGGGCCGAGAGGCTGGCCTGGGCATCGGCCCAGAGCCGCGCCGATTCAGGCCCGGGCGAAAGCCGGGTCAGCACCGCGGCCTCGCCCTCGGCCGCCTCGGGCAGGGGGGCGCCCATCAGCCCGGTGCGCGCGGCGCGGGTCAGGAAGCGGTCGAGCAGCGTCATCACCAGGTCGAACGGATCGCCCTCGGCCCCGGCGCGGCCAGCGGCCCGCTCGGCCAGCGCTGCCGCGGCGCGGCGGTCCATGCGCGGATAGTCGGCGAACAGCCCGGTGATGCGCTGATAGAGCTCCAGCCCGTCCTGGCCGGCCAGCCGCAGGGCCTCGCCGACAGAGCCGCCCGACAGCGCCGCAAGCCGCGCCGCGTCATGCGCGACGCCCAGCCCGGCCAGCACCTGCGCCATGTCCTCGGGCCCCAGCGGATGCAGCCGCAATTCGCGGCAGCGCGAGCGGATGGTCGGCAAAAGCCGTGCCGGCTGATGCGCGACCAGCAGCAACGTGGCCCGGGCCGGCGGCTCCTCGAGCAGTTTCAGCAGCGCATTGGCGGCGGCCGGGTTCATCTCGTCGGCGGCGTCGATGATGGCGATGCGGCGGCCGCCCTCGGCGGCGCTCATGTGAAAGAAACCGTGCAGCCGGCGGATCTCGTCCACGGTGATCTCGCTGCGCAGGCGCTGGGTCTTGTCGTCGAGCGGCCGGCGCACCAGGTGCAGCCGCGGCTCGGACAGGGCGCGGATGCGGCGCACCGCCGGATCCTCGGGCGGCGCGGTCAGGTCCGGGCTGTCCGAGCCGCTCAGCAGGTATTTCGCGATGCTCCAGGCCAGGGTCGCCTTGCCGGTGCCGCGCGGGCCCGAGATCAGCCAGCCGTGATGCAGCCGGTGCGCCCGGGCGGCGGAGAGAAAATCCGCGACCGCCTGGTCCTGGCCGATGGTGCGAAGGGCCTCGCGCGGGTGCGGGGCGCCGGGCACCCGGTCGGGTTCGGGAAGGGCGGCCTCGTCGCTCATGGCAGGGCGGCGAGGACGCGGGCGGCGACCTCGTCGGCGCTGCCGCTGCCGTCGATGGTGCGGAACCGCGCGGGATTTTCGGCCGCGAGCGCCAGGAAACCCGCGCGCAACCGGCGCTGGAAGTCCAGGCCCAGGGTCTCGAAACGGTCCTCGACGCCGCCGCGGGCCTGGCCGCGGGCCAGCGCGGTGGCGGGGTCGATGTCGATCAGCAGCGTCAGGTCGGGCTCGATGCCGATGGTCAGGCGGTGCAATTCCTCGACCAGCGTGCGCAGGTCGGCGCGGGCAAGGCCTTGGTAGACCCGGGTCGAATCGGCGAAGCGGTCGGTGACGACATGGGCGCCGCGCGCCAGCGCCGGGCGGATCAGCCGCTCGACATGGTCGCGGCGAGCGGCGGTGAAAAGCAGCAGCTCGGTCTCCGGCGACCAGCGTTCGCCCCGGCCCTCGACCAGCAGGCGGCGGATCTCCTCGGCGCCCTCGCTGCCGCCGGGCTCGCGGGTCAGCAGCGTTTCGGCACCTGTCTCGGCCAGCGCCGCAGCAAGGCGGCGCGCCTGGGTCGACTTGCCCGATCCGTCTATGCCCTCGAAGCTGATGAACATGGGCGGCGCGTCAGTTGCGCACCGACTGGATCGCCCGCTCGCCCAGCCGGAAGGCGGCGCTTTGCATGCGGCCGAGGACGCCGCTGCGGGCCACGTCGGCGGCGGCGAAGAGCGGCAGTCGCGACTGGCCGGTGCCGGGGATGTTGACGACCAGCTCGCCCAGCCGGTCGCCCTTGGCGATCGGCGCCTCGATCGGGCCGTTGAACACCGCTTCGGCGGTGACGCCTTCATGCGAGCCGGCCGGGATCAGCACCCGCACGCCGTCCGGGGTGGTCAGGCCGACGCGGCTGCGCTCGCCCAGCCAGACCGGGGCCTGGGTCACGATCTCGTCCTTGGGGATGATGGTGCGCATGGTGAACTGGCGATAGGCCCAGTTGACGATGCGTTCGGATTCCTCGGCCCGGGCCTTGTCGCTGGGCAGGCCGGCGATGACGAAAACGATGCGGCGGTCGCCCTGCACCGCCGAGCCGACCAGGCCATAGCCCGCCTCCTGCGTGTGGCCGGTCTTGAGCCCGTCGGCCTTCCAGTCGCCGCCGCCAAGACGCAAGAGCGGGTTGCGGTTGTTGGAATTCGAGGGCACCCGGCCCTTGTAATTGTATTCGGTCAGGCCGAAGTTCTTGTAAAGCTCGGGAAATTCGGTGATCAGCCGGGTCGCCAGGATCCCCAGGTCGTGCATCGACATGCGGTGGTCCGGCGCCGGCCAGCCCGAGGAATTGGCGAAATGCGACTGCGTCATGCCCAGTTGCTGCGCGCGCTCGTTCATCAGCCGGGCAAAGGCCTCCTCGGTGCCGGCCAGGCCTTCGGCCACCACCACGCAGGCGTCGTTGCCCGAGTTGATGATGATGCCGTGGATCAGCTCCTCGACCGTGGGGCGGTCGGCGGGCTCGACGAACATCTTCGAGCCGCCCATGTGCCAGGCCTTGGTCGAGACCGGGAAGGTAGTGTCCATCGCCACCCGGCCCTCGTGCAAGGCCTCGAACAGCATGTTCAGCGTCATCAGCTTGGACATCGAGGCCGGCGGCAGCGGTTCCTCGGCGTTCTTCTCCATCAGCACGGTGCCGGTCGCCACGTCATAGACCCAGGCCGCACGGGCATTGGTGTCGAAGGCCCGGGCCGGCAGCGCCAGGACCATGAGGAGAGCGAAGATGCGGAACGTCAGAGCGCGCATGGATTGTCCTTGACCGGTCGCGTTTGCGCCATGGTTAGCGCAGCGGGCCGCGGCCCGCAACGTCGCTCGGGTGCATCTGCCGGGCAAGTGAACGACCGGCGGCTGCGGCGTCCGCGCCTCAGTAGCTGCGGATCAGCCCGACCAGGCGGCCCTGGACATGCACCTTGTCCTCGGGCAGCACGCGGGTCTCATAGGCCGGGTTCGCGGCCTCCAGCGCGATCATGCCGCCCTTGCGGCGATAGCGTTTCAGCGTCGCCTCGAACCCCTCGACCAGGGCCACGACGATGTCGCCGTTCTCGGCCGTGTCCTGTTCGCGGATCACCACCACGTCGCCGTCGTTGATCCCGGCCTCGATCATCGAATCGCCTTTGACCTCAAGCGCATAGTGCCGCTCCTTGCCCGAGAGCATCGAGCCGGGCACCGCGATGTGATGCGACACCTCGGAGATCGCCTCGATCGGGACGCCGGCGGCGATGCGGCCCATCACCGGCAGGTCGACCGCCGAGACCGAAACCTCGAAGGCGCCGCGCGGCAGCGGCTGGGCGGGGCGGGCATCGCCCTCGATCACCCGCGGCTGGAAGCCCGGGCCCTTGCTGAGGCTGTCGGGCAGGCGGACGATTTCCAGCGCCCGGGCGCGATGCGGCAGGCGGCGGATAAAGCCGCGTTCTTCAAGGGCGGTCACGAGGCGATGAATTCCCGATTTCGAGCGCAGGTCCAGCGCCAGCTTCATTTCGTCGAACGAGGGCGGCACCCCGTCGCGGGCCATGCGCGCCTGAATGAATTCAAGCAGCTGGATTTGCTTCTTGGTCAGCATGGTTTTTCCCTGCTCTGCTGCGAGTGCCATCATGTTCCTTGAATGTTCTAGCGCCTGGGGGCCCTTCCGTCAACGATTAAGCCGATTCGGGTAAAGAAGCCGTTAAAGCGGCAGGAATTCCATGATCTCGCCGGCCTTGCGGGCCGGGTCATGCGCGGGACGGACCAGCAGCGCGTCGGCCTCGGCCAGCAGCCACAGCCGGGCGCTGTCCTGCTCGGCAAAGGGCGCGATCAGCGGCAGCGTGTCGCCCGGCGCCAGCCGCGCGCGCAGATAGTGCTGGCGATTGCCCTCGGGCGGCAGATCGGCGGCCAGCCGGGCCCGCGCCGGCTCTGGCCCGGGCGGCAGGCCCTGCATGGCGCGCAGCAGCGGCTGCATGAACAGTTTCGCGCAAACTACGGCCGAGACGGGATTTCCCGGCAAGCCCAGCATGGCGGCATCGCCCATGCGCCCGGCCATCAGCGGCTTGCCCGGCCGCATCGCCAGCTTGTAGAAACTGCGCTGCATCCCCAGGTCGGCCGAGACCTTGGCCACCAGGTCGTGATCGCCCACCGAGGCGCCGCCGATGGTCACGATCAGGTCGCAGCCCTCGGCCTCGGCGAAGCGGTCGCGCAGGCTTTCCTCGGTATCGCGGGCCAGCGGCAGGACCACGGGCTCGGCCCCGGCCTCGCGGGCCAGCGCGGCGATGGCGATGTCGTTCGAGCTGATGATCTGCCCGGCCGCCGGCGTGGCGCCGGGCCGCACCAGCTCATCCCCGCCGGCCAGCACCGCGACCCGCGGCCGCCGCGCGACCGAGACCCGCGCCACGTTCATCGCCGCGATCAGCGCCAGGTCGGCCGGGCGCAGCGGCCGGGCCGGCTGGAACGCGGAACCTTCCGCGAAATCATCGCCCTGCGGGCGGATGTTCAGGTTCGATCCCGCATCGGCGACGGTGATGCGGTCGCCGTCGCGGGTCACGATCTCCTGCATCACCACGCGGTCATAGCCGGCCGGCACCGCCGCGCCGGTAAAGATGCGGATTGCGCTGCCGGGCGGCGTCTCGCCCGCATAGGGCACGCCGGCCGCCGCCGTGCCGATCACCGCCAGCGGCCCCGGCAGCTCGGCCGAGCGCAGCGCATAGCCGTCCATGGCGGCGGCGTCGAAGGGCGGCTGCGTCAGCCGCGCGACCGCGGGCGCGGCCAGCGCGCGGCCCAGCGCGTCCTGCACCGCGATCTCCTCGGCCTGCGGCGGATGGGCAAGGGCCAGCACCAGGGTGCGGGCTTCGTCGACGCTGATCATCGGTTCCCCTTTCAGGGCGCGCGGAAGTCGCCCGATTTGCCGCCGCTTTTCGCCAGCAGGCGGATTCCTTCGATGCGCATGTCCTTCTGCGCGGCTTTCAGCATGTCATAGACGGTCAGGCAGGCGGTGGAAACGGCGGTCAGCGCCTCCATTTCAACGCCGGTCTTGCCGGCGGTGCGCACGGTCGCGGTGACGCGGATGCCGGGCAGGGCCGGGTCGGCCTCCAGATCCACCGAAACCTTGGTGATCGGCAGCGGGTGGCACAGCGGGATCAGGTCCGAGGTGCGCTTGGCGCCCATGATGCCGGCGAGCCGCGCCACGCCCATGACGTCGCCCTTGGCCGCGCCGCCCTGCGCCAGGGCCAGCGTCTCGGGCGCCATGACGACCAGGCCCTCGGCCGTGGCCTCGCGCGCGGTGTCGGGCTTTTGCGACACGTCGACCATATGCGCCTGACCCTGGGCGTCGAAATGCGTCAGGCTCATGCCGCCAACCCCAGGATGCCGCGCGTCGCCGCGGTCACGTCTGCCTGGCGCATCAGGCTTTCGCCGATCAGGAAGCGCTTCACCCCGGCCTCTGCCATGCGGTCCAGGTCGGCTGCCACGAAAAGGCCGCTTTCGCAGACCAGGTCGCGGTCCGGCGGCAGCATCGGCGCCAGCCGCAGCGTGGTGTCGAGGCTGATGTCAAAGGTCTTCAGGTTGCGGTTGTTCACCCCGATCAGCGGCGATTTCAGGCGCAGGGCGCGTTCCATCTCGGCCTCGTCATGGACCTCGACCAGCGCGTCCATGCCCCAATGGCTCGCGGCGTCCTCGAGCTCGGCGGCGAGCGTATCCTCGACCGAGGCCATGATGATCAGGATGCAATCGGCGCCCCAGGCGCGGGCCTCGGCGACCTGATAGGGATCGTAAAGGAAGTCCTTGCGCAGCGCCGGCAGGGCGCAGGCGGCGCGGGCGGCGGTCAGGAAGGCCGGCGCGCCCTGGAAGCTGGGGCCGTCGGTCAGCACCGAAAGACAGGCCGCGCCGCCGGCCTGATAGGCGCGGGCCAGCGCCGGCGGGTCGAAATCGGGGCGGATCAAGCCCTTGGAGGGGCTCGCCTTCTTGATCTCGGCGATCAGGGCATGGCCATGCGCGGCCTTTGCGGCCAGGGCTCGGGCAAAGCCGCGCGGCGCCTCGGCGGCGCGGGCCTGGGCCTCGAGCTCGGCCAGCGGCCGGGCGGCCTTGGCGGCGGCGATTTCTTCCAGCTTGTAGGCTTTGATGCGGTCGAGAATGTTCATGGTTTTCCTTATCGCGTCGCTTCAAAAAAAAAAAGATCTGCGATCTCTTGCGTGATGTCAGTACCTCACCTACCTCCCTGAAACGGAGGAAGTGGAGAAAAGTAATGAGTATCAAGGTGCAAGCCATCAAGGTCGCCATGCCGCTACTAAAGAAATATGGTTGGAAGATAGTTCCACACGGTAAGGTTGTTGGACACTTCATCATTCGCAATGCTGGCGGGTTCGTTCGCGGCACGTTCTTTAAGGGGTAAGTCATGCCGGCTATTGCAATTACAATGCTTCGACTGGCGGCTATGGCTTTGGCCACTGAGGTGGCAAATCAGTTTGCCAAAGCTGCGGTGAAGAAGGTCATGGCTCGTAACAAGTAAGCTCTGGTCGTTCAGAGCAGCCGGCCCAGTCGATCGGCGCCTCGCCACGCGCGCGCAGCCAGTCGTTCACCCGGCTGAACGGCCTGGACCCGAAGAAGCCGCGCCGCGCCGACAGCGGCGAGGGATGCGCGCTTTCGATCACCAGGTCGCAGCCGCGCGGCAGGCCCGCCACCGCCTTTTGTGCATGCGCGCCCCACAGCACGAAGGCCAGCGGCCGCTCGTCCTGCGCCCGGGCGATGGCCTGGCGCACCAGCCGCTCCCAGCCCCATTTCGCATGCGCGCCGGCCTGGCCGGGCAGCACCGAAAGCGCGGTGTTCAGCAGCAGCACCCCCTGCCGCGCCCAGCCCGACAGGTCGCCGTCGGGCGGCGCGGCGCCCAGGTCGGCCTGCATCTCGGCATGGATGTTCCGCAGCGACCGGGGCAGGGCGGTCTCGGGCGTCACCGAGAACGCCAGCCCGTTGGCATGGCCGGGCGTCGGATAGGGGTCCTGACCCAGGATCACCACCCGCGCCGCCCCGGGCGGCGTCAGCGCCAGCGCGGCAAAGACCCGGGCCGGGCCGGGCAGCCAGTCGTGACCGTCCAGCCGCGCGGCGATGCTCGGCCAGTCCTGGCGAAAGAACGGCAGGCCGGCCCATTCCGGCGGGACCAGCGCCGCCATCAGGCTTGCGGCTCGGGCGCGCCGACCTGCGAGGCCAGCGCGGCGAGCTTGGCCGCCGCCTTGCCGCTGTCGATGGCTTCGGCCGCGATCTCGGCCCCCTCGGGCAGCGAAGCCGCCTTGCCGGCGATCAGCAGCGCGGCGGCGGCATTCAGCAGCACCGCGTCGCGATAGGCCCCGGTCTCGCCCGCCAGCAGCGCGCGCAGCGCATTGGCGTTATGGACGGGGTCGCCGCCCAGGATCGCCTCGAACGGATGGCGCGGCAGGCCGGCATCCTCGGGGGCGATCTCGAATTCGGTGATCTCGCCATCCTTCAGCGCCGCCACCCAGCTCGGCGCGGCGATGGACAGCTCGTCGGTGCCGTCGCCGCCATGGATCAGCCAGGCGACCTCCGAGCCCAGCTCGCGCAGCGTCTCGGCCATGGGCCGGTTCCAGACCCGGTCGAAGGTGCCGGTCAGCTGCCGCTTGACCCCGCCCGGATTGGTCATCGGACCCAGCAGGTTGAAGATCGTCCGGGTGCCCAGCTCGGCCCGCGCCGGGCCGACATGGCGCATGGCGGGGTGATGCATCGGCGCCATCATGAAGCAGATCCCGGTCTCGGCCAGCGCGCGCTCGGCCACCTCGGGCGGCGTCATCACGTTCAGCCCCAGGTGGGTGATCGCATCGGCGCTGCCGGATTTCGACGACAGGTTGCGGTTGCCATGCTTGGCCACCGGCACGCCCGCGCCCGCGACCACGAAGGCCGTGGCGGTCGAGATGTTCAGCGTGCCCTTGCCGTCGCCGCCGGTGCCGACGATGTCGATGGCGCCCACGGGGGCCTTGATGCGGTTCATCCGCGCGCGCATGGCGCGGGTGGCGGCGGCCATTTCCTCGACCGTCTCGCCGCGCACGCGCAGCGCCATCAGCAGCCCGCCGATCTGCGCCGGAGTCGCCGCGCCCTCGAACAGCGCGCCGAAGGCGGCCTCGGCCTCGGCCCCGGTCAGCGGGCGGGTGGCGGCGATGCCGATCAGCGGGCGGATGTCGGTCACGCTCATGCCGCCGCGTCCAGGTTCGAGCAGCGGCGCAGGAAGTTGCGGATCATGTCGTGGCCGTATTCCGAGGCGATGCTTTCCGGGTGGAACTGCACGCCCTCGATGGGCAGCGTCCTGTGCACCAGCCCCATGATGGTGCCGTCCGCCGTGGTCGCGGTGACGCGCAGGCAGTCGGGCAGGCTTTCGGGTTCCACCGTCAGCGAATGATAGCGCGTCGCGGTCAGGGGCGAGGGCAGGCCGGCAAAGACCCCGGTGCCGTCATGGCTGACCGCGTCGGTCTTGCCGTGGACGATGCGGCTGGCGCGCACCACCTTGCCGCCGAAGGCCTCGCCGATGGCCTGGTGGCCCAGGCAGACGCCGAAAAGCGGCACGCCGCGCTCCGCCGCCGCCCGGATCAGCGGCACGATGATCCCGGCCTGCGCCGGATCGCAGGGCCCGGGCGAGATGACGATGCCCTGGGCGCCCATGTCCAGCGCCTCCTCGACCGTCAGCACGTCGTTGCGGCGCACCACCACATCCGCCCCGGCTTCGCCCATGTAATGCACCAGGTTCCAGGTAAAGCTGTCGTAATTGTCGATGAGCAGGATCATGGCGCGCGCCTTGGATTGGGCCTTGGATGGGGGCCTTGGGGATCGGGGCCTTGCAAAGGGGGATGAACCCCGCAAAATCTGCCGCTATAGATGGGCTAAAGCGCCTTGGGGGGTCAAGCCCGCCGGGCAAGAAAAACGGCGCGCGGGGCCAAGGGCGGGACGGTCGAGGCATGGCAAGGCGATTCGCGGCAGGGTTTGTTCACGGCATGCTGGTCTGCGGCGCCGCGCTGGCGGGGCTGTCGCTGGCGCTGCCGCAACCGCCGCGGCCGGGCGAGAACGCTGCGCCTGCCGCCGATATGCCCCTGGAGCCGGTCGCGGCCACCCCCACCGAGCCGGTTGCCGAGCCGCCGGCCGAACCGGCAGCGGTCGCGCCGGTGCCGGCCGAGCCGGTCGCGGACCTGCCCGCCGAGACGCCTGCGGTTGCGCTCGCGCCTGCCGGGCCGGTCTCGGCCGAGCCGATCGCGCCCGAAGCCCAGGCGCCCGGACCGGACGCCGTTGTTTCGGCCGCCCCGGCCTCCGCGCCCCCGGCCTCCGCGCCCGAGGCCGCCGAACCCGAGGCCGCCG
Source organism: Paracoccus sp. DMF (assembly GCF_004407025.1). Classification (NCBI taxonomy): domain Bacteria; kingdom Pseudomonadati; phylum Pseudomonadota; class Alphaproteobacteria; order Rhodobacterales; family Paracoccaceae; genus Paracoccus; species Paracoccus sp. DMF. The sequence goes on along the minus strand of NZ_SOKV02000030.1, from coordinate 16,270 downwards.
TGGCCGAGACCCTGACGCTGCCCGCCGGCTCGGGCTTTGCCGCCGCGACCGACCAGCCGCCGCAACTGCCGGCGGCGCTCTCCGCGCAGGCGCCGCAACCGGCCCAGCCCGCCGCCGCGCCGCGCCCCTCGGCCGAGCCCGCGCCCGCCGGGACCGATGCCGCCGCCGCGCGCCCGCCGCCGCCCGAGGCCCCCGCCGCGCCCGAGATGGCGCTGCCCGCGCCCGATCCCATCGACCTGCCCGAACCGGCCGGCGAGGCGCCGATCCCGGTGCCGCCGCCCGGTAAGGTGGTGACGCCGGGGCTGGACCGCGCGCCCGAGCGCAGCCCCGCCGCCACCGCGCCGGCCACGCTTGCCGCCGCCGAAGCACCGGCCGAAACCCCAGCCGAAACCCCGGCCTCCCCGGCCCGGGACACCGCGCCCGATCTCTCGACGCCCCCCGATTTTGGCGCCCTGCGCCTCAACGACTAGAGCTTGCCATGCTGCCGCTGAACCCCGCGCTTGCCGCGACCTTTCGCCCTCCGGTGATGGAGGCGCGGCGCTGGCTCGAAGGCGTCAGCTTCCCGCCCGAGCGTCCGCTGATCAACGTGAGCCAGGCCGCCCCGGTCGATCCGCCGCCCGAGCCCCTGCGCCGCGCCATGGCCGAGGCGGCGCTGAACCAGCCCGACGCGCATCTCTACGGCCCGGTGCTGGGCCGGCCGGAGCTGCGCGAGGCGGTGGCCCGCGCCTGGTCGGCGGCCTATGGCGGCAGCATCCGCCCCGAAGAGGTCGCGATTACCCAGGGCTGCAACCAGGCCTTCTGCGCCGCGATCCAGACCCTCGCCGCGGCCGGGGACGAGGTCATCCTGCCGATGCCGTGGTATTTCAACCACAAGATGTGGCTCGACATGCAGGGCATCGCCACCGTCGGGTTGCGCTGCGGTCCGGGCATGGTCCCCGACCCGGCCGAGGCCGAACGCCTGGTCACCGCCCGCACCCGCGCCATCGTGCTGGTCAGCCCCAACAACCCCTCGGGCGCGGAATACCCGGCCGAGGTGCTGCGCGGCTTCATGGAGCTGGCGCGCGCCCGTGGCCTCGCGCTGGTCGTGGACGAGACCTACCGCGATTTCGACAGCCGCACCGGCGCGCCGCACGACCTGTTCGCCGATCCCGACTGGGGCGACACGCTGATCCATCTCTATAGCTTCTCCAAGGCCTATCGGCTGACCGGCCACCGCGTCGGCGCAGTGATCGCAAGCCCGGCCCGCATGGTCGAGATCGAGAAATTCCTCGACACCGTCGCCATCTGCGCCAGCCAGATCGGCCAGATCGGCGCCGCCTGGGGCATGGCGAACCTGGGCCCATGGCTCGCGGCCGAGCGCGCGGAAATCCTGCGCCGCCGCGCCGCCACCGCCTCGGGCATGGCCGGCCTTGCGGGCTGGCGGGTCAAGGGCTGCGGCGCCTATTTCGCCTGGGTCGAGCATCCGTTCGACCTGGCCTCGCCCGATCTTGCCCGCCGGCTGGTGGCCGAGGCCGGCGTGCTGGCGCTGCCCGGCACCATGTTCATGCCCCAGGGCGACGCCGAGGGCGCGCGCCACCTGCGCATCGCCTTCGCCAATGCCGACCTGGACGGGATCGCCGCGCTGATGGATCGGCTCGCGGGCTTCCGCCCCTGACGCACGGCTTGCGGCTTTGTGAGCCGGCGGCGCGGGCCGGGCCCGCCGCGGCCCTTGCCGCCGGGGCGCGCGCACCCTAAACACGCGGCTAGAGACAAGAATTCAGAACGGGACGGCATCATCATGCGCGGCAAGGGCAAATCCACGATCGTCTGGTTGCTGATGGGGATGCTGGTCCTGGGATTGGGCGGCTTCGGCGTCACCAATTTCTCGGGCGGCACGGCGGATATCGGCACGGTGGGCGATGTCTCGATCTCGTCGCAGGACTATGCCCGCACGCTGCGCGCCGAGATGCAGGACTTCTCGGCCCGCACCGGCCGCCAGGTCACCGGCGCCGAGGCCCGCACCATCGGCATCGACCAGGCGGCGTTGGCGCGGCTCTATACCGGTGCCGCTCTGGAAGACGAGGCGAACCGGCTGGGCGTCTCGGTCGGCGACAAGGCGGTGGCCGACCAGATCACCGCCTCGCAGGCCTTCCGCGGGATGAACGGCCAGTTCGACCGCAATGTCTATGCCGACGTGCTGAAGCGCGAGGGCATCCGCGAGGCCGAGTTCGAGCACGACCTGCGCATGGACCAGGCCCGGCTGATCCTGCAGCAGGCGGTGCTGGCCGGCGTCACCGCGCCCGAGGCGGTCACCGCCCGCTCGCAGGGCTGGCTGATGGAGACCCGCGACATCCACTGGCGCGAGCTGACCGCGGCCGACCTGGCCGCGCCCATCGCCACCCCCGACGACGCCACGCTGGAGGCCTGGCACAAGGCCAATGCCGACCGCTTCACCGCGCCCGAGATCCGCAAGATCACCTATGTCTGGCTGACCCCCGAGATGCTGGAAGGCGAGGTCGAGGTCGACGAGCAGGCGCTGCGCGACCTTTACGAGAGCCGCATCGACGAATTCCAGCGCCCCGAGCGCCGCATGGTCGAGCGGCTGGTCTTCCCGACCATGGCCGCCGCCGAGGAGGCCAAGGCCCGGATCGACAGGGGCGAGACCAGCATCGAGGCGCTGGCCGCCGAGCGCGGGCTGTCGCTCAATGACATCGACCTGGGCGAGGTGACCCAGGCCGAGCTGGGCGCCGCCGGCGAGGCGGTCTTTGCGCTGGAGCAGCCGGGCGTCGCCGGGCCGGCGAGCTCGGACCTGGGCCCGGCGCTGTTTTCCATGAACGCCATCCTCGAGCCGGTGGACGTGCCCTTCGAACAGGCCCGCGCCGATCTGCGCATCGAGGCGGCGGTCGACCGCGCCCGCCGGGTGATCGAGGACAAGGCCGGCGAATTCTCGGACCTGCTGGCCGGCGGCGCCACGCTGGAGGATCTGGCCAAGGAGACCGAGATGAAGCTGGGCCAGATCGACTGGAGTGCCGACGCCGAGGCCGCGCCCGACAGCATCGACGCCTATCCCGAATTCCGCCAGCACGCGGCACAGGCGACCGAGAAGGACTTCCCGGAACTGCTGACCTTCGACGACGGCGGCGTCTTCGCCATGCGGCTGGATGCCATCCAGCCCCCGGCGCTGATCCCCTTTGCCGAGGTGCGTGACCGCGTGGCCGAGGACTGGACCCGCAACGAAACCCGCCGCCAGCTGCTGGCGCTGGCCGAGGAACGCAAGCTCGCGGCCGAGGCGGCCGTCGCGCCCGGCATCGAGCCGGCCCCGACGGCGGCGACCGTGCCGGTCGCCCAGGCCGTCGGCGCCGCGGTCGGCAATACCGCGACCACGCCGCCAGCCGCCCCGCCGGAAGCCGCCGCCCCGCCGGCGGCGGATCGCGGCACGCCGGAGACCAACCTGGCGCGCGGCGGCTTCATCAACGGCGTGCCGCAGGACGTCGTCGCCCAGGCCTTCCAGATCAAGGAGCCGGGCGACGCCGAGGTGGTCGATGCCGACGGCCGGGTCTTCCTGGTCACGCTGGACAAGATCCACCCCGCCGCCACCGAGGGCGACGAGGCCAGCCAGATCCGCGACGGCATCAGCGCCCGGCTGGTCGACAGCCTGCACCAGGACGTGTTCGACTATTTCGCCCGCGCCCTGCAGGCGCAAAGCGGCACCACCATCAACCAGACCGCCGTCGATGCGGTGAATGCGCAGGTCCAGTGATGGACATCTCGCCCGATTTCGCGGCATTCGAGCAGGGCTGGGCCCAGGGCCGCAACCAGCTGCTGACCATCCGCCTGGCCGCCGACCTCGACACGCCGGTCAGCCTGATGCTGAAGCTGGCCGAGGCGGCGCCGAATTCCTTCATGCTGGAATCCGTCACCGGCGGCGAGATCCGCGGCCGCTATTCCTTTGTCGGCATGAAGCCGGACCTGATCTGGGAATGCCGCGACGGCCGCGCCCGCATCAACCGCCAGGCCCGATATTCCGAGGAATTCGTGGCCGAGGACCGCCCGGCGCTGGACAGCCTGCGTGCCCTGATCGCCGAGACCCGCATCGACATGCCCGAGGGCGTGCCGGCCGGGGCGGCGGGGCTGTTCGGCTATCTCGGCTATGACATGATCCGGCTGGTCGAGCGGCTGCCCGACGTGAACCCCGACCCGCTGGGCCTGCCCGACGCGATGATGCTGCGCCCCTCGGTCGTCGCCGTGCTCGACGGCGTCAAGGGCGAGGTGGCCCTTTGCGCCCCCGCCTGGCACGACACGGGCATCCCGGTCCGCGCCGCCTATGCCCAGGCGGCCGAGCGGTTGATGGAGGCGCTGCGCGCGCTGGACCGCCAGCCGAGCGAGCCGCGCGCCCTGGGCCACGACCTGAAGATCGGCGCGTTGCGCAGCAATTTCAGCAAGCCGGCCTATCTCGCGGCGGTGGAAAAGGCCAAGGACTATATCCGCGCCGGCGACATCTTCCAGGTCGTCCCCAGCCAGCGCTGGTCGATGGATTTCCCGCTGCCGCCCTTTGCGCTCTATCGCAGCTTGCGCCGCACCAACCCCTCGCCCTTCATGTTCTTCTTGAACTTCGGCGGCTTCCAGATCTGCGGCGCCTCGCCCGAGATCCTGGTGCGCCTGCGCGAGGGCCAGGTCACCGTCCGCCCCATCGCCGGCACCCGTCCGCGCGGCGCGACCCCGGCCGAGGACGACGCGCTGGAAGCCGACCTGCTCGCCGACCAGAAGGAACTGGCCGAGCACCTGATGCTTCTGGACCTGGGCCGCAACGACGTCGGCCGTGTCGCCAGGATGGGCACCGTCACCCCGACCGAGCAGTTCATCGTCGAGCGCTATTCGCATGTCATGCACATCGTCTCGAACGTGGTGGGCGAATTGCGCGAGGGCGAGGATGCGCTGTCGGCGCTGCTGGCGGGGATGCCGGCCGGCACCGTCTCGGGCGCGCCCAAGGTCCGGGCGATGGAGATCATCGACGAACTGGAGCCGGAAAAGCGCGGCGTCTATGCCGGCGGCGTCGGCTATTTCGCCGCGAATGGCGAGATGGATATGTGCATCGCCTTGCGCACCGGGGTGATCAAGGACGGCCAGCTCTATATCCAGGCCGGCGGCGGCGTGGTCTATGACAGCGACCCCGAGGCCGAATTCATGGAAACGGTGAACAAGAGCCGCGCCCTGCGCCGGGCGGCGGAGGAGGCGGCGCGCTTCGTGCGCGGGAACGGGTAGGGGCGTCCGCCGACCCTTCCGGGGCTGCGCCGGGTGACATTGTTCGACGCAGCGCCAGGCGCCATATTCCCCGGAAAGATCGTGCCATAGCTGAGCGGGGCCATGGAAGCGGAAGTGCGCAAGCTGTTCCAGCGATACGAACGCTTTTTCAGGCGTTCCCTCGCCGGCGATTTCGACAAGGCACAGGTCGCGGAACTCTATGCCTCCGAATTCATCGCGGCCACCCCGGCCGGCGTCATGGCCGGAAAGAATGGCGAGTCGCTGATCCAGGCCATGGTGCAAGGCTATGACCACAATCGCAGGATCGGCATGCGGGACATGCGGATCCGCGGCCTGCGCCTTTCGCCGATAGACGATCTGCATTGCGTCGCGCACGTTGCCTGGACGGCGACCTATGCCCGCGACGACCTGCCCGAGACGGCGATAGATTTCGATGTCCACTACCTTGTTCAAGTGCGGGACGGCGATGCCAAGGTCTTCGGCTGGGTGTCCGGCGATGAGAACGCGCTGCTGAAACAGCACGGCGTCATCTAGCCCCCGCGTCGCGCGCCGGCAGGCCCCGACGGTGCACGCGCGGTGTACGCGCGGTGTACGCTCCGTGCATGCCGGTCACAGCGGAATCCCCAGCAAATGCTGGGGTTTCCGGGTTGCGTCCCGCCACGCGGCTGCGTGCGTTGCACGCAGCCGCTCGGCAACCTCAGCCGGTCTTGCCGCGCCACTCGCGCCAGGTCAGTCCGATCACCACCGCGTCCAGGGCCGAAAGCGCCAGCAGGGCGGGTGCCTGCGTATGCGTCCAGCGGTGCATCTGCATGGCGATGAAGCCGGCGAAGACCGCGATCCCCAGCGGATAGGCGAAGGCCACCCGCCGCATCAGCAAAGCCACGATCACCAGCTTGATCGCGCCATGGCCGAGCAGGTAGAGCGCATAGAAATGCTGGCTCGCCGCCGAGAACTCGGCCAGCGCCGCCGCCACGCGGCCATAGACCGGGCTGCGGTGGCCCTCGATCAGCTCGTTGCGGGTCAGCCATGCGGTGAAATCGGCAAGGCGCCGGTGCGGCAGCCACCACAGACCGGCGCCGGCCATGATCTCGAACAGCGCGAAGACGGCCTTCAGCAGCAGGGTCGACTCGAACAGCCAATGCAGCGGTCCGCGCTTCCCCTTGATATGCTTCATCAATCCTCGCCGCGATACGGCTGGACATATTGCAACGCCATGTCCCAGGGAAAGAAGATCCAGGTGTCCTGGCTGACCTCGGTGACATAGGTCTGCACCATCGGCCGGCCCTTGGGCTTGGCATAGACGGTGGCGAAATGCGCCTTGGGGTAAAGCATGCGCACATGCTCCAGCGTGCGGCCGGAATCGACCAGGTCGTCGATGACCAGGATGCCCTCGCCGTCCTGCATCACCGCCGGGTCGGGTTCCTTCAGCACCTTGATCTCGCCGCGGTCCTGGCCGCCCTTGCCGTGATAGGACTTGACCGAGACCGTGTCGATGACGCGGATGTCGAGCTCGCGCGCCACGATCATCGCCGGCACCAGCCCGCCGCGGGTGATGGCCAGGATCGCCCGCCATTCGCGGTCTTCCAGGCGCCAGGCAAGCGCGCGGGAATCGCGATGGATCTGGTCCCAGCTGATGTGGAATCCGCGTTCATGGGGCAGGCGATCGTTCATGCTGGTTCCTTAGTGGTTGAAGATCAACAACAAACCCAGCAAGGCCATGGCAATGCTGGCGGCCCGGTCGATCCAGGATTTCGCGGCAAAATAGCGCGCCCGCATGGGTGCTGTCGACATCAGAACCGCGACCAGCGCATACCAGCTGAGTTCGGTCGCCAGGCACAGCGCATAGACCAGCCCCTGGCGCGCGGGCGCCATCGGCTCGGGAAAGACCGACAGGATCAGCGCGGCATAGAACAGCGCCGGCTTCGGGTTGGAAAGATTCAGCGCGATGCCGCCGAAAAAGCCGCGCGCGCCGCCGGCGGCCGGCGGCAGCGGCCGGGTCGAGGCGCGCCACAGGCCCCAGGCGAACCACAGCAGGTAAAGTCCGCCGAAGACCTTCATCCCGGCGAACCAGCCCGGATGCAGCCGGAACACCACGGCAAGGCCCAAAAGCGCGGCGATGCACCACAGCGACGCGCCGAACGCCAGCCCCAGCGCATAGGGCAGGGCACGCTCGCGGCCATGGGCAAAGGCGGTCTGCACCGTGGCGATGATCGCCGGCCCCGGCGTCAGGATCGCCAGCGACAGCGCCGAGAAAAGCGCGATGACCTGCTCGACGCTCATCGCCGGGGATCAGTCCTTTTTCGTGGTGGCGATGTCGGGGGCGTCGACGGCCTTCATGCCCACGATGTGATAGCCCGAATCGACGTGATGCGTCTCGCCGGTCACGCCCGAGCTCAGGTCCGACAGCAGGTACAGCGCCGATTTGCCGACCTCGTCCTGGCTGACGTTGCGGCGCAGGGGCGAGTTCAGCTCGTTCCATTTCAGGATATAGCGGAAATCGCCGATGCCGCTGGCCGCCAGCGTCTTGATCGGCCCGGCCGAGATGGCGTTGACGCGGATGCCGTCCTTGCCGAAATCCTCGGCCAGGTAGCGCACCGAGGCCTCCAGCGCCGCCTTGGCCACGCCCATGACGTTGTAATGCGGCATGACGCGCTCGGCCCCGTAATAGGTCAGGGTCAGCATGGACCCGCCCGGCTGCATCATCGCGGCCGCGCGGCGGGCGACGGCGGTGAAGGAATAGACCGAAATGTCCATGGTCATCAGGAAGTTGTCGCGCGTGGTATCGGCATAGCGGCCGCGCAGCTGCTCCTTGTCCGAGAAGCCGATGGCATGGACGATGAAGTCGATGCTGTCCCAGCGTTCGCGGATCGCGGCGAAAAGCGAGTCGATGGACGCCTCGTCCGAGACGTCGCATTCCGCCAGCAGGTCCGAGCCGAGCTGCGCGGCCAGCGGCTCGACCCGGCGCTTCAGCGCCTCGCCCTGATAGGAAAAGGCCAGCTCGGCCCCCTGGTCGGCCAGCGCCTTGGCGATGCCCCAGGCGATCGACTTGTCGTTCGCCAGCCCCATGATCAGGCCGCGACGCCCTTTCATCAGCCCGTTCCCGGCTTCACTTGACATGATGCTGCCCCTCGCGCTTCTTCGGTTTTCAGCAGGATTAGGACAACTGCAGGGAGGCATCAAGTGTCGGTGATTGCGCTGCCATGAGCGACCGAAGCGGAATTTTCGCGGGCGACGACCCGTTTGCCATCGCCAGGGCCTGGCTGGCCGAGGCCGAGAAGGTCGAGCCGAACGACCCCAATGCCATCGCGCTGGCGACGGTGGACGCCGCCGGCCTGCCCGACGTGCGCATGGTGCTGCTGAAGGAGATCGAGGGCGCGGGCACCGACGGCGCCTTCGTCTTCTACACCAATTTCGAAAGCGCCAAGGCGGTCGAGATCGAGGCGACCGGCACAGCGGCCTTCGTCATGCACTGGAAATCGCTGCGCCGGCAGCTGCGGGTGCGCGGCCCCGTCAGCCGGGTCGAGCCGGAACTGGCCGATGCCTATTACGATTCGCGCGCGCTGCAATCGCGCATCGGCGCCTGGGCCTCGCGCCAGAGCCGGCCGCTGGAGAGCCGCGGCACGCTGATGGCCGAGGTGGCGCGGATGGGAATCAACCTTGGATTGAAACCGCGCCGTCCCGAGCATTGGGGCGGCTATCGCATCCGGCCGGTGCAGATCGAGTTCTGGGCAGATGGCGCCTTTCGCCTGCACGACCGCTTTCGCTGGCTGCGCGCGGATTATGCCCGCGAAAACAATGCCGTGAAGGCGGCTCCGCAAGAGGTCGTGGAAAGTTTCTGGCACGTCGACCGTCTTAGCCCTTGATGCGCAGTCGGGTTTTATCCATGGTATGGAAAACCTGACCAATCCGGGCACACCTTGGTTCACTTGCCGAAGGCCGTGCGTCGGAGTTTCGGGTCATTGCGGTTTTCACACGGGTGACGAAGAGAGATGGAAGAAAACGACGAACAACAGCGTAAGATTGCGGGCGTCGTGAAGTGGTTTGACGGCGGCAAGGGCTTCGGTTTCCTGACCGATCCCGAGGGCGGCGCCGATATCCTGCTGCATGCCAATGTGCTGCGGAATTTCGGTCAGAGCTCGGTCGCCGAAGGGTCTCAGGTCACCGCGATCATTCAGAAGACGCCGCGCGGCATGCAGGCGCTGGAGGTGCTGGAGATCCGGCCGCCGGCCGCCGAGCCGATGCCGGCCATCGCCGACCTGTGCTCGGCCACGCCCGAGGAGGTCGCGCTGCTGCCGCTGCTGCCGGCGCGGGTGAAATGGTTCGACAAGGCCAAGGGCTTCGGCTTCGCCAATGTCTTCGCCGACAAGGCCGATGTGTTCCTGCATATCGAGGTGCTGCGGCATTCCGGCTTTTCCGACCTGGCGGTGGGCGAGGCGATCGCGCTGCGCGTGGTCGACGGCCGGCGCGGCCTGATGGCGGCGCAGATCCTGTCTTGGGAAAGGGCGGTGGCCGAAGCCCGCCTGGTGCAACCGGGGGGGGGGGCCGCGCTCGCTAAATTGCGGCTGGTCGCGGGCGCGGTATGACGTTGCGGGCCAGTCTGGCCGTCGCGACGCTCCTTCTGACAAATTCCAGTCCTCTTGCCGCCCAGGCGGCGACCTGTCTTGCCGATCAGGCCCTGTTCCAGGGCAGGGCGTCCACCGTGAGCGTTCCGGTCGAGATCGCCGATACGGCCGAAGAACGTGCGCGCGGGCTGATGTTCCGCCGCGACCTGCCGGCGGGGCAGGGCATGCTGTTCATCTATGAATCGCCGCAACCCGTCAGCTTCTGGATGCGCAACACCCTGATTCTACTGGACATGGTCTTTATCGACGCCCGCGGCGCGGTGCGGCATGTCCATGCCATGGCCCGGCCGCTGGACGAGACCGCGATCCCCGGCGCCGCGCCGGGCGATCCGGCGCCCGAGCGGCTGATGGTGCTGGAACTGCCCGGGGGCGACGCCGCCCGGCTGGGCATCGTGCCGGGCATGGTGCTGGCGCATCCGCGCCTGCCGCAGGCCACGGCCCTGGCGCCTTGCGACTGAGCCGCGCGGTTTTTCGCTTTCCCCCCGCGCGGCCAGCCGCTAGTAACAGCCGCAGGTTCGGGGCGTAGCGCAGCCTGGTAGCGCGACGGTTTTGGGTACCGTAGGCCGGAGGTTCGAATCCTCTCGCCCCGACCATCCCGCGAAGGCCCGCGCGCCTTGCCGCGCCGGCGGTTTCCCGCCTCGTTCTTGCCCAAAAAGCCAGCGTGACTTTCCCGCACCAGGTGCGATTCATGTTCCATGTGCCGCGATTTGTTTTCGAAGCGTCACCTTTCTCTGCTCGAAGGTATTTGATGAGTCAGTGAGGTTGCCATGAACGCCTGGTGGAGCGTTTCCGTCTGCATCAACCGCAGCCTGGGCGGAAAGCCATCCGAGCCTTTGTGCTCGCGGGTCTATCGTCAGCCGCCGTCGCGGTGGCGCAGCATCTTCATGATGCTGATGGACCGGGCTTTCGCCGAGAGCGCGCATTGCGAGACCATCCACAGCCGCTGGCGCGATCTCAGCGGCACCTGAGCGGGCGTCAGCCGCGCCCGGCCAACGCGCGCTCGAGCGCCTCGAGCGCGGCGATGGTCGCCTCGTAGCTGTCGCCGGCGCGCGGGCAGCGGCTGCGGCGGCTGCGGTAGAAGGCCAGCCAGCGCGGCAGTTCCTCCAGCGGATAGGTGGCGGACCAGACCTTGCCAGTCAGGGTGAAGGTGGAATCGTCATGCGTCGCTTTCATGCCCGCCTTTTGCGGCCGCGCCGCGCCGGCATCAAGGCGCCGCCCGGCCCCGGCAAAATAATGCGGGCGAAACGCTCGGAAATCGCTGCCGCCCCTTGTTCTTTCCCCGGCCCGCCCATAGAACCCGCCCCGGAAACTGCTGGGGGGCAAGGAATGCCGCTTCTGGTGATGAAATTCGGCGGCACCTCGGTGGCCGACCTGGACCGCATCAAGAATGCCGCGCTGAAGGTTCAACGCGAGGTCGCGCGCGGCTATGACGTGATCGTCATCGTCAGCGCCATGTCGGGCAAGACCAACGAGCTGGTCGGCTGGGTCGAGGCGACCTCGCCGCTGTTCGACGCGCGCGAATACGACGCCGTGGTCGCCTCGGGCGAGAACGTGACCGCCGGGCTGATGGCGCTGACCCTGCAGGAAATGGGCGTGCCGGCGCGCAGCTGGCAGGGCTGGCAGGTGCCGATCAACACCACCTCGCAGCACAGCTCGGCCCGCTTCGTGGACATTCCGCGCCACAACATCGACCAGAAATTCGTCGAGGGCATGAAGGTCGCCGTGGTCGCGGGCTTCCAGGGCCTGTCGCCCGAGGGCCGCATCACCACGCTGGGCCGCGGCGGCTCGGACACCACCGCCGTCGCCTTCGCCGCCGCCTTCGGCGCCGAGCGCTGCGACATCTATACCGATGTGGACGGGGTCTATACCACCGACCCGCGCATCACCTCGAAGGCGCGCAAGCTTGACAAGATCGCCTTCGAGGAAATGCTGGAACTGGCCAGCCTGGGCGCCAAGGTCCTGCAGACCCGCTCGGTCGAGCTGGCGATGCGTTACAAGGTCCGCCTGCGGGTTCTGAGCTCGTTCGAGGATACGGATGAGACCAGCGGCACCCTGGTCTGCGATGAGGATGAAATCATGGAATCGAAAGTCGTCAGCGGCGTCGCCTATTCCCGCGAGGAGGCCAAGATCACCCTGGTCACCGTCGAGGACCGCCCGGGCATCTCGGCCGCGATCTTCGCGCCCCTGGCCGAGGCCGGCGTGAACGTCGACATGATCGTGCAGAACATCTCGGAAAAGGACTATGAGGATCACCCGGGTTCGGTGACCGACATGACCTTCTCCTGCCCGGTGAACCAGGTCGCCCGCGCCCGCAAGGCGATGGAAGAGGCCAAGGCCGCCGGCCATATCGCCTATGACGACCTGGTGGTCGATACCGAGGTCGCCAAGGTCTCGGTCGTGGGCATCGGCATGCGCAGCCATGCCGGGGTGGCCGCGCGCATGTTCAAGGCACTGGCCGATGAAAACATCAACATCAAGGTGATCTCCACCAGCGAGATCAAGATTTCGGTGCTGATCGACCGCAAATATATGGAACTGGCCGTGCAGGCGCTGCATGATGCCTTCGAGCTGGAACGGGCCTGATCCCCAGGCCCCAGACCGGGCCCCAGCCTGAAGCGGGAGGATTATGGCCGAACGCAAGGAAAGCGAATCGCGTCGGCTGCTGTTGCGGCTGCGCGAGACCCTGGCCGCTCCGGGGAGCGGTCAGCATCGTCTCGACCAGATCACCCACCACATCGCCGATTCGATGGGAACCCAGGTCTGTTCGATCTACCTGTTCCGCGATCCCGACACGCTGGAGCTTTGCGCGACCGAGGGGCTGAAGCCGGAATCGGTCCACAAGACCCGGCTGCGGCTGGGCGAGGGGCTGGTCGGCCGCGTCGCCCGCACGGGCCGGTATGTGAACACCGCGAATGCCCCCGGCGAGCCCGGATTCCGCTACATGCCCGAGACCGGCGAGGAGGTCTATCCCAGCTTCCTGGGCGTGCCGATCCAGCGCGTCGGCGAAAAGCTGGGCGTGCTGGTCGTGCAGTCGCGCGAGGCGCGCCAGTTCTCCGAGGACGAGATCTATGGCCTGGAGGTGGTCGCCATGGTGCTGGCCGAGATGGCCGAGCTGGGCGCCTTCCTCGGCTCGCAATCCGACAGCATGCCGCCGGCGCATCGCTTCCCGGTCATGCTGCGCGGCGGCACCGGCCAGGAGGGCTGCGCCGAGGGCCGGGTCTGGCTGCACGAGCCGCGCGTGGTGGTGACCAACCCGGTCGCCGACGATCCGCTGAAGGAAAAGGCCCGGCTGACCGAGGCCGTCGCCATGCTGCGCACCAAGGTCGATTCCATGCTGGCCGAAACCGACATGGCCAAGGGCGACAGCGCCGAGGTCATGGAAACCTATCGCATGTTCGCCCATTCCCGCAGCTGGTTGCGGCGGATGGAGGAAAGCATCGACGCCGGGCTTTCCGCCGAGGCGGCGGTGGAAAAGGAACAGAGCCAGGCCCGGTCGCGGCTGGAAAGCGCCGCCGACCCCTATCTGCGCGACCGGCTGCACGACCTCGACGACCTGTCGAACCGGCTTCTGCGCATCCTGACCGGGCAGGGCCGCGACACCGGCGCCGAGATGCCCGAGAACCCGATCCTGGTCGCCCGCAACATCGGTCCGGCCGAGCTGCTGGAATACGGCCGCCGGCTGAAGGGCGTGGTGCTGGAAGAGGGCTCGGTCGGCAGCCATGCCGCCATCGTCGCCCGCGCCCTGGCGATCCCCCTGGTCATCCACGCCGAGCGCATCATCGCCGAGGCGCTGAACGGCGATCCGATCCTGGTCGACGGCGACATGGGTACCGTGCACCTGCGCCCCGAGGAATCGGTCGCCAAGGCCTTCCGCGACAAGATGGCCATGCAAGCCGAGGCGCAGAGCCGCTATGCCGGCCTGCGCGACCTGCCGGCGACCGATCTGGCCGGGACCACGGTGCAGCTCTACATGAATGCCGGGCTGATGGCCGACCTGCCGAGCCTGGAAAGCTCGGGCGCTGAGGGCGTGGGCCTGTTCCGCACCGAATTGCAGTTCCTGACCCGGACCCGGGTGCCGCGCCGGGGCGAGCTGGCGCAGCTTTATGCCCATGTGCTCGACAGCGCCCATGGCAAGCCGGTGATGTTCCGCACCCTCGACATCGGCTCGGACAAGGTGCTGCCCTATATGAAGCCGCAGGACGAGCCGAACCCGGCCATGGGCTGGCGGGCGATTCGCGTCGGCCTGGACAAGCGCGGCGTCCTGCGGATGCAGCTGCAGGCGCTGATCCGCGCCGCCGTCGGCCGGCCGCTTTACGTGATGTTCCCCTTCGTCACCGAGATGGGCGAGTTCGAAGAGGCGCACCGGCTCTTGATGGAGCAGATCGCCCGCGAGCAGCGGCTGGGCCATGCCATGCCGACCGACGTGCGCGTCGGCGCCATGCTGGAGACGCCCTCGCTGGCCTTCGCGCCGAAGAAGTTCTTCCAGATGTGCGATTTCATCTCGGTGGGCGGCAACGACCTGAAGCAGTTCTTCTTTGCCGCCGACCGCGAGAACGAACGCGTGCGCCGGCGCTACGACACGCTGAACACCTCGTTCATCACGCTGCTGGACCAGATCGTGCAGCGCTGCGACGAGGCGCGGGTGCCGGTGTCGTTCTGCGGCGAGGATGCCGGCCGCCCGATCGAGGCGGTGACCTTCGCGGCGCTGGGTTTCCGGCGGCTGTCGATGCGCCCGGCCTCGGTCGGGCCGGTCAAGCACCTGATCCGGCGGGTGAACCTTTCTGACCTGCGCCGGGTAATCGACGACGCCCGCGATCTGGGCGAGACCAACCTGCGCCGCTGCATCACCGAATGGCTGGCCCGGCATTAGCGCCGCATTCTGCGCCGCAACACCGGAACCCGAGGCCGCCGCAAGGCTTTCGGTGGCAGGCCCCCAAAAGAGTGTGCTCGCCCGAGGGCGCAATGATGTCGTCCTCTTCACCTCAACCTTCGACTGGTTCGGATACCGCGTGGACTGGATCAATTGGGCGACGTGGATGAGGGGGATGACGCCGGCGAACTTCGTGGATCCGCCGCTCCGGCGGCAATGACGGTGACGCCGGCCCACTGTTCGACGATCGACAGACGCTGTTGCAGCGCGGTCTCTCGGGCGCGACGTTGGAGGTTCCGACTTTCGCGTTGCGCGGCCTGGCCGATGCGGTCAGTTTCATCATGCGCCAGCACGGGCTGACCGGAAAGGTTTCGCCCAAGATCGTGCGCGTGCTGCTGACTGCCTCGGCGTGCCGGTGCACGGCTCCTATCGCGCCGAGATCAAGGTCAGCGCGGGCTCGCGCGACGCGACCCACGTCGCGCGGCACGAGATCATCCACGCCTTGCGCGATCCCGCGTTGTGGGGCCGGCGCCATGGCCTGTTCACCGCCGAGGAATTACAGGCCCTGGCCCGGGCGGCCCGGGGTAACCCGGTTCTGCGCAAGGCGGTCGAGCGCGCCTATCCTGATCTGTCCACCCCCGGGCCGACCGAGGAAATGGTCGCCGAGATGTATGCAGATTGGGCCAAGGCCCGGGACGCGAGCCCGACCGGCCCGCTGCGCGCCGCGCTGGAGCGCATCGCGTCGTTCTTCCGCGCCATGGCTGCGGCGCTGCGCGGCGAAGGGTTTGCCGACGCGGCCCAGGTCATGGAACGCATTGCCGCCGGCGAGATCGGCCGTCGCGGGCCGGATGGGCCGGGTCGGAACGGCGACGGTGATCCCGTGTATCAGCGCGGCGATTTCATCAAGGCCCCGGATGGCAGTTTTACCTTCGGCGAGATCGCCGGAAATCGCCAAAAAAATCGGCCGACAAGCTGGTGTGATCCGTCTGCGTCGGGGTGATGAGAACCAAGGGCTTGTCCACATTGAGGCTCGGCGCAGCGAGGACATCAAGAGGATGGGATTCCCCAGTGTCGAGGACTTCGTTCAGACTGTCGCCCACGACTTCACCGCAGTCTATGGCCGGGCTGGGCGCGCCTTGGATCTCGTTCTGGATGCAGGAACGCGCGGCCTGCTAATCGTTCAGCTTGAGCCCGATCCATCGGGCGACTTCTACGACATCCGCACCGCGACACCCATCAGGCCTGGGCAATATCAGAGGAAAGCGCCGCTCTGGGAGAAAGCCGGGCCCAGCACCTCGCCTGCCGAAGCAAGCCCCCTTGATCCCAAGGGCCAAAGCGACACCAATAATATAGGGGATCTGGATGGATCTGGCAACAATGGTGCAAAGCATCAGCGCGACCTGTCCGCGCTGAAAGACCAGCTTTCCCGCTCCGGTGCCCGGGCCAAGGGCATGATCGGCAACCTGCACTGGAAGAAGGCCCGGAGGGGATGGGCCTGACGTCGAACCTTCTTTTGTGGATGCCGCTCGGTTTGCAA